>CAZEDA010000340.1:0-1312 GCA_964510915.1 uncultured Rhodocyclaceae bacterium
CACACTCATGAGGCCAGGCTGTTTCGCCGGCTCCGCTGCTGCAGACGGCCATCGGGCCGTCGGCGCCAATCGTTGTCGACCGTCAGGTGGACACCGCCCACCCACCGGTCGATGCCGTTCACTTCCACGGCATCGAGCTTGCCGGCCAGCACCGCCGCACCGGTTTCGGTCAGCGCGAGGCGCTGTCGCCCGAAAATGGCCATCGACGATTCCGCCGGAGGGTAGCGAAACGACTCGCCACCCACGACCTGGACAAGGGGGGCCTGTCCAGTGGACAACCCCGCGACCAGCCGCCAGAAACTCCAATCGCCCATGAAGGGCGCTTCCTCGCGAGCCTGCACGCGCCCGAAGAGCGTCGTCGGATCGCACTGCTCTTCTGCCAGAAGCGCACAGGCCCTGTTTTCTGTTACGGACAGTCCGTTGCGCTCTGAAGGGTACTCATCGATCAATCTTGCAATGGCGGCGGGCAGAAACGGCAAGTCCGCCTTGTCCATCGCCGCAATCTCGGCGAGTCCTCGAGGGTGGTTGTCGCATAAAGCGAGCCATGCCCGTGTCGCGAGTTCAATCTGTGCCCGACTGACCCTTTCACTGGAGGGAAACAGGCCCGCCAGCGCGGAAGCCGACAGCTGCGACAACCCCGTGAACGACGCCACTTCGGGGTGGGAGTCGATGCAGATGAGGTCCACCGGGACCCGGCCCGACTCGCGGCCCACCCGCGCCAGGATCTGCAGCAGCTGGAGCTGGTCGTACAGGTCGTGCTCGAACCACAGGAGCACGGACTCCCTCTGCCCCAGGGCATCGGCAAACATCTGGTCACGCACCACGAACTCGTCGAAGACGGCGTCGGCTTCGCCCCAGCCGCAGCTGCCGATGAAGTCGGCTCGCCTGCGGGCAAAGGCCTCATCGTCGTCGGTCCGGGGCAGAGGCCCTTCGTGGAGCACGTCCCGCCACGGCATCACATGGCCGGGCAGGTCGGACTCACGAAGCTTCTCCGCCGTCAGGTCTCCGTTGGTGATGTGCAGCAACCGTCCGCTTGTCCTTACGTGGAGGAACCGTCCCTGGTCTTGGGCTTCTCGGGCTTGCGGTACTGCCCCGCCAAGACCTCCTTTTTCGCCTGCGCGGCCGCCTGCTGCTCGGCCGAGAGCTGCTTGCCCAGCACGCGCAACAGGCGCTTGTTCTCTTCCGCTTCCTCGGCATCCTCGGCGGTGTAGCGCTCGGACGCAATCGCATAATGTGCATACGCCTCGACCAGGTCGGGCTGGCCGGCGATCACCCCGGCCTGCAGCATGCGCCCGAGGCGATGCATCGCCGG
>CAZEDA010000340.1:1412-4333 GCA_964510915.1 uncultured Rhodocyclaceae bacterium
AACGCCACCGGCGCGGCGGCCAGCAGGGACAGGGACAGCAGACAGGGCACGAGTTTCATGGACAGGCTCCAGAAGGGAATCCGAGGACCGGCGTCCGACACCGCCGGCCGGGACGAGTTCTCGGTCAGCGCACCTCGGCCAGGAACGGCATCAGTTCGGCCAGCAGCGGCCCCGGGGCCTCCTCGGGGATGAAGTGCCCGCAAGGCAGGGGCTTGCCGCGCACGTCGCCCGCCTTGTCGCGCCAGGTGGCGAGCACGTCGAACAGCGTGTGCATCTTGCCGGACTCCCCCCACAGCGCCTGCACCGGGCAGGCGATGCGACGCGCGAGGTCCGCCTCGTCGTCGGCGAAGTCCTTCGTCGCGGCAGCGCGGTAGTCCTCCAGCCCGGCCCGGATGGTGCCCGGCAGGGTGAACACGCGCAGGTATTCGGCGAAGGCCTCTTCCTCGATGGCACCCGGCTCTCCGGACAGGGCCCGGAACATGAAGCGCAGAAAGGGCTCCGGCGCGGCGCCGATCATCACTTCCGGCAGGTCGGGCACCTGGAAGTAGAACCAATGCCAGTAGGCCGCGGCAAGTTCGCGCCCGGTGTCGCGGAACAGGGTATGGGTCGGGATGATGTCGAGCACGCTCAGGCACTGGACCGCCTGGGGCTGGTCGACCGTGAGCCGATGGGCGACCCGGGCCCCGCGGTCGTGGCCGACGACGCGGTAGCGGTCGTGCCCGAGCGCGGTCATCACGGCGTGGATGTCCGCCGCCATGGTCTTCTTGTCGTAGCCGTCCCGCGGCTTGTCGGAGTCGCCGTAGCCGCGGAGATCGGGGACGACCACGGTGTAGTGCTCGGCCAGGGCCGGTGCCACCTTGCGCCACATGATCCCGCTCTGGGGATAGCCGTGCAGCAGGACGACGGGCGGCCCCTTGCCTGCGGTGCGGGTGTGGATGCGAACACCGTTCGCGCGGATGTAGCGTGCCGTGAAACCGGGCATGAGACTCATCGGGACCTCAGATAGCGTTCGAGACGATCGACCCCTTCGGCGAGGACGTCGATGGGCTTGGGGTAGGAGAACCGGACATGCCGGGACGCGCCGTGCGTCCCGAAGTCGAGACCGGGGGTGATCGCCACGCCGGCATTTTCCAGGACGTCCCGGCAGAAGGCATAGCTGTCGCTGGTGATCTTCTCGCAGTTGGCGTAGATGTAGAACGCGCCCTGGGGCTCGACGGGAATGTCGAAGCCCAGCTTGCGCAAACGGGGCAGCAGGAAATCCCGCTGCGCGCGGAACGCCTCGCGACGCTCCTCATGGATGCGCACGGCCTCGGGCGAGAAGGCGGCGATCGCCGCCTGCTGCGCGATGTCCGAGGCCGAGATGAACAGGTTCTGCGCCAGCTTCTCCACGGCGCCCACATAGGCCTCGGGCGCGACCAGCCACCCCAGGCGCCAGCCGGTCATCCCGAAGTACTTCGAGAAGCTGTTGATCACGAACACGTCGTCTGCGATCTCCAGCACGCTGCGGTCCGGCTCGCCGTAGGTGAGCCCGTGGTAGATCTCGTCGACGATGAGTGTGCCGCCACGCCGGCGCACCACCTCGTGGATGGCGCGCAGTTCGTCGAAGGGGATTAGCGTGCCGGTGGGATTGGACGGCGACGCCAGCATGACCGCCCGCGTGCGCGGCGACCAGTGCCGGTCCACCAGGTCCGCCGTGAGCTGGTAGGCGGACTCCGGCCCGACCGGCAGGCAGACCGGCCGCCCTTCCATGGCCCGCACGAAGTGCCGGTTGCAGGGATAGCTCGGGTCGGCCATGAGCACTTCGTCACCCGGATCGAGCAGCACGCCCATCACCATCAAAAGCGCGCCGGAGGACCCGGGCATCACCCCCACCCGACCGTACGGCACCTCGATGCCGTAGCGGGTGCGGTACCACCCGGCGATGGCCTGACGCAGCGCGGTCGTCCCGAGGCCCTGGGTGTAGCGCACCTGTCCGGAACGGATGGCGGCGATGCCGGCCTCGGCGATCGGTGCGGCCGTGGGCGAGTCCGGCTCGCCGATGACCATGCTGATGATGGAGCGGCCCTGAGCCTCCAGTTCCTTGGCGCGGGTGACGAGCACCACCACGTGGAACGGCTCGATGTCCGCCATGCGGGCGGCGAGATCGGGCGTCAGGACGGGGGGAGAATTCATGGGGCGGACCGTGGGAGGCGACCGCCCAAGGCTAGGGGGAAACCCCCGGGGGACGCAAGCACCCCCGGGGTGGAGCAGCGTTAGCGATTCCAGGTGGCGTACCCGGTGGCCATGCCATCGGCCCAGTTGACCGCGGTCACACCGGTGAACGGGTAGGTCCCGCTGATGCCCTGGTACTTGCCCGTGCCGCTCGTGAAGGTGAAGGTCCCGGGCGCCCCGCCCACGGGACCCGGAGGAATGGACCACACCAGCGTGGCCTGGTCGCCGTTGGCGTCCTTGATGACACAGTACCCGCCGGAGCTGCCTTTGCCGGTATTGAAGTTGAGATCGTTCCAGGCGGGGCAACGGATGCCCGACATGTGAAACAAGCCGCCGGGCCCCTTGTCGCTCTGGAAAGAGCCTGAGAACTCGCCCGTCCAGTAGTAGTGGCCCTTCTCCACTTCCATCGCCTTGCCGACACCGAACCAACCGAACCAGCCGACCGCCTTCCACTGATCGGCCGCTGCCGTCCCCGACACTGCCATGCCGGCTGCCAGCAGCAAGGCGCCGATACCGCCCGACCGAATGCGCGTTCTGATCATGTCCATCCCTCCCGAAAATGTTGAATGCAGTCGGGAAGGACAAACGTCCGAACAGGACGCGATGTCGACTTCCCGCCGTCCCCGGTGACGGGTCGAAAGGCCCGGTATCGGGGACGGGAGAAGAATAGGACCGGGACTGCGGCCTGCCTATCGCCTGAAATGGCGATG
>CAZEDA010000341.1:0-4325 GCA_964510915.1 uncultured Rhodocyclaceae bacterium
ACTTCATCGCGTCCTGGATGAAGAAGACCGGGATGTTGTTGCCCACCAGGTCCCAATTGCCCTCGTCGGTGTAGAACTTGACGGCGAAACCGCGGACATCGCGTGCCGTGTCGACTGAACCCCGTTCACCTGCGACGGTGGAGAAGCGCACGAATACCGGCGTGATCTTGCCGGCCTCCTGGAAGGGCGCCGCGCGCGTGAGCCCGGTCAGCGGCTGGTAGGCCTCGAAATAGCCGTGCGCGGCCGAGCCCCGGGCATGCACCACGCGCTCCGGAATGCGTTCGTGGTCGAAGTGCGTGATCTTCTCGCGCAGGATGAAATCTTCAAGCAGGGTCGGTCCGCGCAGGCCGGCTTTCAGCGAACTCTGGTTGTCGGCGACTGCGACGCCCTGATTGGTCGTCAGTGTCTGTCCGCTGGAGTCGGTCCGGGCCCGGTCCAGCGAAGTGGCGCCATCGCCAGTCTTGGCCGAGTGATTGCATTCGCTGAGCGTGCTGGCCGACGTCAGCGCGTTCGCCCGATCCAGCACCTGTCCCGCCGGTGGCGCGATCGCAGTATTCCGTCCGTACTCGCTGCTCTTGCTGGCATTGTGCGGCATTGACCCGGCGAGCGCCTCGACGTCGGCCGCTTGTTGCGCGAGCCTGTGAGCGGCACCGGGGTCGTTTGCCGGGGTGGGCCGCGTGTCGGCGGCAGGGTGGCTGGGGGCTGTCTTTTTCATGGGAGCGTCCTGAAAGGTTGATGCCGCAGCGGCGGTGTGAACGCTGCGAACGGTGCGGATGAGAATCACGACACGCCGATGTCCCTCAGGCCGTGCCGACGTAGCGGCGCCAGGGGCCCGCATGCTGGCCCAGTCGATCGGCGACGATGTCCAGTACCTCCCGGTTCCAGCCCATGCCCATGTGGCTGCCGTCGACCTCGATGTCCTGGGTGAGCCGGGAGCGCGTGCCATGACGGCAGGTTTCCCACGCCACCACACCATCCGACCGGCTGTAGATGGAGGTGGTACGGAGGGGCGGTGGTACGCGAAGGCGCTCGATCCATGACGAATCGATGCTGGCTGCACGACCGCCCAGCACACTTGATAGCCAGCTCGCGTTGCTGTCGGCGGCGCCGCCGTTGAACGGTGTGGCGATGGTGATCACCTGCCGCAGCCTGGGGGCGATCAACTTGCCCAGTTCGCGTGCATACAGGCCACCCAGGCTCCAGCCGATGAGCGTCGCGGGTTGTGCGTGTTTCTCCAGCTGGACGGATATCCGGTCCGCGAGGCCCGCGAGCCAGGCGCCGAGCTCACCTTGAGGCCCGACATTGACGCCCTGCCCCCAGTCGAAGGCCTCGTAGCCAAGTTGCCGGCAGTGGGCGCGCAGAATGGACACCGACGTGCCGTCGGTCCCCAGACCCGGGAAGATGACCACCGGATGCCCGTCGCCGGGCACCGCTTCGCGCGGTGCGGAGCATTGCTGGAAGGCGAACTCCATTGCCGCACGAAACGGTTCCAGCAAGGTCAGCGACGGATTGGGAGCCGCGAATGCGTAATCTCTCTTCATGATTGTCCCGCGGTGAGTGCAACGAAGGTGAGGCGTGGAACGCCTCGGGCCCGATCGGCCATCAAGAGGCGTGTGGAGAGTGCTTCGGTCATCGGACCTGCGTGGCAGGACCGACGCAATCCGGCAACAGGGGAGACCTGCCTTCCGCCTTCAGGGTCGGCCGCAGGAGGCCGTCCGGACGGCGGATGAATCAGCGGCGCCGTCGTAGCCTGGTCCTGGGCGCGGCCGGCACTGACCTGCCGGACAGGGCCGTCAGCGTGTCGTGGAAAAGCTCGATCACGGCGGCGTCGATCTGACGCCTGGCCGCTGCGGTCGCCTGGCCGCGCATCCTCCCGGCCATCCGGTGGGCGCCGCTCAGCCACATGCTCATCAAGGGGTTCGTTCTGCGCACTGGACGGGACGGTGCGCCTGCGTCAGCCGCGGGCGGCGAGCAGATCGGCCTTGCGCGCCGCCATCCGGTCACCCAGTTCGACAAGGTCGAGTGAGGACGCCTTCGCCTTGGGGAACATTTCGTCCTGCTCCTCCTTGACGTGATGTTTGACGTACTCGGACAGCACCTTCACCTTGGCTTCATAGCTTTCGCCGTCCGGGTCGATGCCTTCGATCTGTGCGATCAGGTCCATCAGGCTGGCGTGTTCGACCACGGCCTCCGGTACCAGCAGCTTGTCCTTCAGTGCCGCCTTGACCGCCGGGTAGAAGATCTCTTCCTCGATCTGCGCATGCACGCTCAGTTCGGCACATATCTCGGCGACGAGTGCTTTCTTCTTCTTGCTCGAGTCCGTCTTTTCGTATTCGGCAAACAGGCCGCTGACTGTTCCATGGTCGGCTCTGAGCAGGGCAATGGCGTCCTTTGCGACGGCGGGTGTCTTCGATGCGGCAGTGTTCCGGGTGTTCGTAGTCATGGCGGTTCCTTGGCTTTGTTGCGGATGAGAGAGGTGCAATCAATGCACGAACAGCGCGATCAGTATGATGATCGGGATGGGAATGCCGAGAAGCAGGAGCAACAGTGAACGCATGGTGGCCTCGTGATGTGGAGTGTTCGAACCGCCCCGTCAGGCGTCACGCTGCCGGCCACCGCAGGTCGCTGCCAGGCTGGCGACGAACGCGCCGATGAGCAGGGATACGAAGACCCACAGTGCAGCGTAGGCGGACGCCTTTCGTGCCGCGTCGGCGGCCTCCTTCGCGGCGATTTCGGCCTCGTTCAGCCTGGCCTGGGCACGCGCATAAAGGTCGGTCACGCGTTTCTCCGCGTCCTGCTGCGACATGCCGGTGCGCTGGGCGACCAGCCGACCGACATAACGCAGGTCATCCGGCGGCAGGGGTGCGGAACGGCTGACGTTCATGAATATCCGGCTGACTTCCGCGACATCGACGGACAACGCGCGCTCCGAAGCGGTGACCGGCGTCTCGGCCTCCGACGAACCGGCCGTCGAGGCAGGCCCGTCCGCGCGAAACAGGGCGTCGACGAAGTAGGCCATCGGCCCACCGTCATCCGACGCCGCTCTCCCCGATGCGGCGAGGCCGCCCGCAGCCGCAGAGGCCGTGATCGCTGCGCCGCCGACTGCCGAGGCCCCGGCCTGGATGCCGCCGCTGAGGATGGACCCGATCACCGAGGTCAGCAGCGCGGCCGTGGTCAGCGAAGCGACGGCCCACGCCAGAAAACCATGCGCGGTATCACGGAAGTAGATCTCGTCAGCGGGCGTGTCCATCCATCGTGTGCGCAGCCTGCCAGCCAGATAGCCCCCCATTGCAGAGGAGAGCAACTGCGTGAGCGTCAGCCACACGATGGTGGACACGCCGAAGGTCGCTGCGCTGACGCCTTCGAGCGCCCATGGCGATACCGAAGACAGGCCGAGCCCCACGCCGAGGATCAGCAGGATCAGCGACAGGGCGGCGCCGGCGGCAGCGCCAGCCGCGATGGCCCCCCATGACACGGCGCTGTTCATCGGGCGTGGGCGATCGAGTTGAGTGTCGGACAGGCCGTATCCGCGTGCGGGCGGATCGAGCGGTGCAGCGGTCGAGATTGCCATGACAGTCCTTCTGGTGAAGTGCGGAGTGGCGGGCGTCATGCCTCATGGCATGTGCACGTTGCTGCACGGTAGTGCCCCTGTGACGCGGGGTCCGTTGGCTGGCGCACATAACCGTCATCGGCGTGATCGCTGCCTCGCTCGATCCGTCCCTGACCGGACGGACCTCACCGTCGACCGGAGGTGGATGCGCCGGCCCAGCGCAATGTCATTGGCGCCCGACGCCGCGCTTTCGCATCCGGTGCGTCGTACGGAACCCTCTTGCTGCCCGTGGTCCGCCATGGGCACCGGGTGCCAATGCGCGCAGTCGACACCGGCACGATGCCGCTGCGGTCATCGCCGGTGCTCGAGTTCGAAGGGGTATCGCTGCGTAGAGGAGAGACGTGGCGGGTCGATGCGAGGCCCGGACGCGCGATCGGCGATCGCCGGTGACGCCCTGGTCGCCGACTGTCCGGTCACGCCGGAAAACACCGCGCGCAGGCGCGCATCCGCCCCATGCGCGGGTTCCGTCGTCGGCGCGGGCGCTGCTCGTGACGGTGCGCGGAAAAATCCGCTGATGAGTTCTTCCGCCGCATCGCGAGCGGCGCTCGCTGCCGCAGAGAACCGGTGTCGTGTGACACGGCCCTCTCACGCGGCATGCAGACGCACCATCGGCGGCAGCTGCCGCCCCGCGATTACTCGGCTGTGCCGCGCACCTTGACGCGCACGCCGTCGCACTCCACCACCTGACCGGCGCGGATCTTGGCGGTGCGACGCG
>CAZEDA010000342.1:0-4319 GCA_964510915.1 uncultured Rhodocyclaceae bacterium
CTGGCCGACTGCGCCCAGTTGGAAGGCCTCGACGGCGCGCTGACCGTCCCGAGTTGCGATTCGGAGAACTGCGTGCCGGGAGCCGAAGCGGTGAACGAATACTCGGCCCGGATACCCGAGAACGACGATCCCACCGTGCTGGTTCTGAGTCTGCACACGAGTCCCTGGCGCTTCTACGATTCGAAGTTGCGGATCCTGCCGGTCGAGGACCTCGCTGAGATGGCGAGGCCGTATCTGGCGAAAGGCGTTCGGCGCATTCTGGTGATGGGTTCGTGGTCGGGGGTCGCGCCGTCGCCCGGAGGCAGATCGTTAGCGGAGAGGCTCTCCGCCGCCCTGGGGCGCTTTCCCGTCTCCGGCACCGACGGCTTTCTCTGGCTTGCCAAGGATGGAACGTCCCGAACGACCCGCCAGGCGGTGTCCATACGGTCGGGGCGCGGGCCATACCTGATCCAACCCGGCGCGGAGGTCATGGTGTCGATGGCGGCCGGCTGGCCGGCCAGCGTCGAGGACGTCTTCCGCCAGGGCGGGGACGCCTTCGGCGTTCTTCACGCGGGAGCCGGATGGGACATCCTCCACCTATGCCCCGAGAAGGCGCTCGCGTCCTACGAAGCCGCGGCGCGACTTTCGGACCCGTTGGCCGCGTACAACGCGGCGCTCATGCGTCTGGAACGCGGACGGAAGGGGGACCGCGAGGCAGCTATCGCTTTGCTACGCCAAGCTGCAAGTGCCGGTGACCAGAAGGCCCGACAACGCCTCGCGTCCCTCAAGAAGGAGCGCCGATGACGGTCGCCCGGATCGCGCCTGCGGATGTTCAATAGTTGCGTCTCGGCGATGCAGGGCTGATTGACGGCGCGTCGTTCGTACTATCGGTTCGCCACAACGTGGTTCGGTTCTTACGTGCGATCAGTCGGCACGCCGTTCCTCCCACGTCGGCAACGAAGTATCCTTTGTGCAGGCGTTGCATCGGCCGTTCCACGGTCCGTCGCAGTGTTGGTCCCGTGCCCTCGGGGGTCGAAACCGGTGGTCACGTGCCGAACCGCGGTGGCAGTGTCTTTGTCGATCCGGGAGTCCCGCTTTGCGTCTGTTTCTGAGGAATACGCGGGGTGCGGTTTTTCGCGCCATTGCACTGTGGATCGGCGTTCTCCTGCTGGCACCCGCCGCGGGCGCCGAGGAGCGCGCGGGAGCCAAAGTGCTCGCCTTCGTACTGGTTTCGGAGCCGAAGCTTCCGGATGCCCGGCGTTTCCGGTTGGATCTCGAAAAGCGCCTTGGCGGGCGCCTTGCCATAAGCGCCATGGAAGCGGACGGGCAGGAAGTGATTCTGCTGCGCGTCAAGGGCGGTACGGTCATGGTCGGTCTGATCCGCGCACCACTCCCCCAGGGAGAGATCGACGGTCTGTGTGCGGCTGCCTGGTACTGGCGTCAAGCCTGTGAGGCGACCGCCGCCCACCGTGCGCACATCCTTGTGAGCCTCCTCGGAACCGATCTCGACACCCTCGATGCTCATCTCGTCGTGACGGATACCGTCGCGACTCTGATGGACCGCAATGCGATTGCCAGTTACTGGGGTGCGAGCTTGCAATCGCGTGACGCCTTCGTGCGTCAGAGCGCGAACATCAGTCGCGACAGCCCGCCCGCGTGGCTTTGGGTGAATTTCCGGCTGAGCAAGGACGCCCAGAAGGGCTTTTCGCTTTCCACGCAGGGCATGGAAGAATTCGCGCTGCGCGAGATCGAAGCGAAGGACGTCAACCGGCCCGGTGACGATGTCTTCGGTCTTCTCCTGGGGCTGGCGCAATACCTGATCGCGAAGGGACCTGTCATCCGAGACGGCGAGACCATCGGAGATTCGCCGGCACAGAGAATTCGCGTGCACAAGGGCCCGTCGTACTGGCGCGATGGCGCTACGGTGTACCGGGTCACCTGGCCGAAGTAGTGCGTGCTACGCCGCGCCGACGACCTCCTGTCTGAGTCAGTGGCACAGAAACACGGCGATCGGGAAGTTCGCCCCACCGTCATGCGGTCCACTGCAAGTCCCGGGGTCTATTGGGAGTCGACCAATGCGTTCTAAGGCATCACGCGAAACCAGTCTGCCTCTCGGCGCTCGCACGCCGGAACTCAGCGAGTTCACGCGGTGCTTCGGGCTCGCCCTGCGAGGCCTTTTTCTCGCTGCGCTGCTTGATTTTCCGATGGCAGAGGAGGCCCGCGCCGACCTGGAGAAGATCGCCCACATCTGTGAGGAGAAAATCTGCTTCAGATGGTGGCCGCGTGTCGATCCACCCTCGGGATGGAAGCACGAGCGTGACTTCAGCCTTCACTACAACTTCAATGCGCTCGCCCCCGCGACCTCCGACTTCGCCTCCTCCGAGACCGTGATGTACGTCAACGCCGTCTTCCGGCCGACTGCCCCCAAGGAGAAGACACTGAAGGCGTTCATCCGGAGTGACATCCGAAAGTTCAAGGCCGACTATCCCGGACTGAGGGTCGAGGAGACTCCCCCGTTGAAGACCGCAGGCGGCAAGGTGGCCAGGGTCTTCCTCCTCAAGCCGACCGCGCACGGGCAATGGGAGCGCGTCGCTTACGTCGAGGAACCGGAGTACTACATCGTGTTCGTGGCAAGTTCCCGCTCCGAAAGCGGTTTGACGACTGCCCTGCCGGCGCAGGACGATCTCGTCACACGGTATCGTTGGTAAGTTCGATGCGACGACTGGTAACGCTTCCCGGCCACTCCCGGACGCTGCTCGAGTCCGCCAAATCGCCAGAACTGGTGAAGCCTCTGCTAAAGGGATAGCCAGCGGATTCGGACAGCGCTACTCTGTTGCGGAGGATGGTGGCACCGCGTCAGGGACGCAGTCCGGATTTGCCTTTCGAGCGTCGTCGAACTCCGCATCCGTTGAGGACGACAGTAAGTTTGGCGGCCAGTTTCTGAGGGCGCTCCGAGATTTGCTGAGTAAGCCTGGATGTTGTTATTGTCTCCAACACGAAGGCCACTCCAATCCTCCGTCGCCGCGTGATTGTCGCCGCCGATGCGTTCGTTGAAATGGTCGTATGGAAGGTGCCAGAACCAGTTGAGCCTTCAGCCCAGTTCTTCAAGTATCGGCTCGCCTACGTTGTAGAGGGTGTCTGCGTTCTGCGATACGACAACGAAAGAGGAAAGGACGATCAGAGGCATTTCGATGGCGTCGAGAGCGACTATGAGTTTCGAGGCCCGGACAGGTTGGTTGTCGACTTCGAATCCGACCTGGAGAGGTGGAATCGTGAGCATCGTCGTAATTGAGGTTCGGTCGCTGAAGGACACGCTTGCTGATGTGGCCAAGGCCATGAAGGGTCAGCCGGTCGATAAGGAAGCCCGAATCCGCTTCGACACTCCGGCGCTACTGTGGGAAGTTCTGACAGCGAAGCGATGGGAAATACTCAAGGCATTGTGCGGTGCGGGCCCGGTGTCTATTCGGGAGGCAGCACGGCGGGTCGCGCGCGACGTCAAAGCGGTGCACGGTGATGTCGTTGCCTTACTTGCAGTTGGTGTATTGCAGCGCGCTGACGATGGAAAGATTGATTTTCCCTTCGAGGCCGTGAAAGTCGAGTTCCTGCTCCAAGCGGCATAGCGTGCCTGGTCCGTCGATGCAGTCATACTCCAGAAAACACTTGCAGGCAGTCTCGTTTGGCCAAGGCTGCAGTCCGATGAATAGGCCGAACTGTCGGTTCGAGGGACCCCCTTACGGCGGCTCTCAACCTTAGCGTTCATCATCGCTCGTTCACCTCAGGGAGCTCAGAAAATGTCCATTCGAATCCTCACCTCTGCTGCTGTCGTCGTGCTCGTTACGGGGTGCGCAAGCGTTCCATTGGAGAGCAAAGAAGCCTCCGACGCCGCGAAGCAGTTCCCGCCTCCGGCCGCTGGCACTGCAACGATCTACGTTTACCGCTCTGGCAGCTTTGGCGGTGCACTCAAGAAGGATGTATGGATCAATGGGGAGTGCGTCGGTGAGTCCGCCCCGAACGTCTTCTTCGTCAAGGAGGTGAAGGGCGACGAGGAGCACAAGATCTCCACTGAATCAGAGTTCTCGCCAAACGACCTCCTCCTTAAGGCCACTGCTGGCATGCAGTACTTTGTGCGGCAGTTCATCAAGATGGGAGTTTTCGTTGGCGGCGCCGGGCTTGCGCTGGTAAGTGAAGCAGAGGGCAAGAAGGCAGTTTCCGAACTTAAACTTGCCAAAGGTGGAAACTGCAGCAAGAAGTAGAAGTGCCACACCGAGAAACGAGGTCAAACCTCCACTCAACCGCCGACCCGTTACGGCAGGCGCCGTAAGTCGGGCCGGCGGCAGTCG
>CAZEDA010000343.1:0-4315 GCA_964510915.1 uncultured Rhodocyclaceae bacterium
TCCCCGAACCTCAGATGCCAATTCGATACGGCCGGCGAGCACCTCGAACGCGACTTCGGCCCCACGGCGGATCCTTACCAGGCGCCAGCGATACCGATCGGACGGCATTTCCGGTTCAAGGCCGTGGTGAGCGCACGGGACGGACAGGTCGATTGGATCGCGCTCTACACTTACTACCCGGACAACGGTCGCACCGTTCTCCTTCACACGGCACGTCACGCCGCGCCCGCAATCACGGACGGGCGCGATCCCTTCGCCCTCACAGGCGAACAGCGCGTCTACTCCCCGATCCTGGAGCGAGAACTGGTGTTCGGCTGTGCGCTGGTAGAGGCTCGCCGATGACGGCGCTTCGCCGAACCCTGGCATCCCTCCTATCGAGCCTCGTCTTCCTCACAGTTGCCGACACGCCCGCTGCCGAGGACGCGCCGGTGTCGATCGTCTTCGTCGGTGACGTCATGCTGGACGATGGCCCCGGAAGAGTCATCACTCGTGGCGTCGATCCGTTCGGACCTTTTTCCCGGCACATCGACAACGCCGATCTTCGAGTCGCCAACCTCGAATGCGTCGTCGCCCGTGGCGGCTCGGCGATGGCCGACAAGCCATGGACGTTCCGTGCGCATCCGCGAGTCCTGGCACCACTCGCGAAGCACTTCGATGCGGTGAGTCTCGCGAACAATCATTCCGGCGACTACGGACCCAAGGCGTTTGCCGAGATGCTCGGTCACCTTGCGCGGCGTGGTGTGATGTTCTTCGGCGGGGGGCACGATCTCGCCGAGGCGCACCGGCCGCGCATCATCGAGAGACGTGGCCTGCGAATCGCGCTGCTCGGCTACGACGAGTTTTTCCCGAGGAGCTTCGAAGCCCAACCGGACACGCCGGGTGTGGCCTGGAGCGAGGACGACCAGGTGCGTGCAGATATCGCCCGCGCGCGGCGGGAAGGCGCGGACATCGTGATTCCGTTCATGCACTGGGGGTGGGAACACGAACTCACGGCGGCAGCGCGCCAGCGGACGCTGGCCCGCCTGATGATCGATGCGGGTGCCGACGCCGTCGTGGGAGGCCACCCGCACGTGGTGCAGGACGTGGAGCTCTACCGGGATCGCCCCATCGTCTACAGCCTGGGAAACTTCGTGTTCGACGGCTTCTCGGACCCGGTCAACAACACCGGCTGGCTGCTGCGACTGGAGGCGGATCACAACGGGATTCGAAAAGCGACTGTCGTGGTCGCCCGCATAGACCGTCGCGGCGTCCCTCACCCGACAAAGCGCCCCTCCCCCTGCTGGACACGCGGCGATTCCGCGTGGAGCACCTGCCCCGCCGCCCGCTGAGAAACCGGGGTCAGGTCTAGCGTCGCAGCATCTGCCCTCCGGGCGGGAAGCCCCGCCTCAGTCGAACCGCACCCCCACGTCCTCCGTGGTCAGGTTCAGTTCCTTCAGGAGGTCCAGCACCAGCGGCTTCACGAACAGGCCGGTGCGGGAGGTGTACTCCAGGAACTCGAAGGTGTGCTGCCACTGGACGCGATCGGCCTTGCCCTCGCGGATCATCCGGCAGAACTCGTTCTCGAAACTGCTGTAGCCGAACTTGTGGACGTCGACCACGCCGAGCAGCGGGATCAGCCGGTGGTTCGTCACGATCGGGCTCTGATTGCGGTCCTTGATGAGGCCCCACTCCACCACCTTGCGCTTGATCTCCTCTTCTTCGAGATCCCACGCGTAGAGCGGAAAGAGGAGGCGCGGCACATCCACGTCCGGGTTCGTCTGCCCCTGCCACCAGAGCTTGCGCTCGTCCTCATCGAACATGTCGGCGAGCTTCAGACCAGCGGTCTCGGTGCGCGCCTGGCGCTCGCGCTCCCGCGGGGATTCGAAGTGCCGGAACCCGAGCCCGTTCTCCACCTGATAGCGCGAGTAGCCGCAGACGATCAGCGGAATCTGCTTCTCGGCGGCCAGATTGCGCGCCGAGTCGAGCATGAACTCGCCGTCGCTGAAGTCCACGGTGCCGTAGCTGCCCTCGGCATTCAGGTGCATGAGGGTGTAGCGGAAGAGCTTCACGTAGAACTCGCGGCGCGGCCGGATGAACACGTGGTCGATGTTGAGCCGCGGCAGCACTTCGTCCAGATTGCTCTTGGCGACCGGACTCATGAAGCCGTTGTCGACCGTGCAGGCCAGGATGCGGAGTCGGGGGTGGTCGTTCTTGAGGCGCTGGACGAGGTAGGTGCTGTCCTTGCCGCCGCTGAACATGATGAGCGCGTCGTAGTGCCCGCCGCCAGCGCCCTGCGCCGATGCAATGATCTGCGCGAGTTCCGCCTCCAGCGCCGGGTCGTGCGCCCGCTTGGGGGGCAGCCCCTGGGCGTTCTGCCGCACGCACTCGCTGCAGATGCCATTGGCGTCGAGCGGCAGCATCTTCTCCGACGCCCCGCACTGCGTGCAGCGGCGATTGAGACGACTGCCGACGAAGCGGCGCTGCATCGGCCAGACCTTCTGCACGAAGAACTCGAACATCCTGGCCGTCTTGACCGGATCCACGTCCTGCGCCACGGTCCCCTCCCGGAGTGATGATGTCGCGGAGTCGGACAACCCCGCTCAGCACGGAAGCATAGCGCAAGGTCCCGCGGGACCCGCCATGCGATCCGCGCCGGCTAAGCGGCGCTCCCGGGAATCGGCTTCGCCCGCACAGGCTCCGCAGCGCGGACGAACAGCCCGGCCCCGAGATGGTGAATCGTGTGCAGGTCCCGGTTGTCGTCCCGCCAGTCCCAGTGGCCGCCATCGAAGATCCGCGAGTCGGCCGCCGCGCTCACGACCTCCGCGAAGCAGGTGTCGTAGGCGTCCTCGGTATGGGCTTCGGGGATCAACCGGCATTCCATCCACGCGGAGCAGCCCGCCTCGAGCACCGGGACACCCAGAACGGGACCTGGCCGCGCCTCGATGCCGAAGCGGCCGAACTTGTCCCCGTCCCTGCCGCTCACGCTGCCCACGGCGTAGGAGAGATCAATAAGGGCCGCGCCGGGAATGCAGATGCCGAACACGCCACTGGCGCTCACCAGTTCCTTCGTGAAGGTCTTCTTGTCGATGACGACCGAAACGCGCGGCGGCACGAACTCCACGGGCATGGACCACGCCGCCGCCATGATGTTTCGCCTGCCGCCGGCAGCACTGGTGACCAGCACCGTGGGCCCGTGATTCAGCAGGCGGCTGGCCTGCCCCAGCGGCACCGGCTTCCAATGAGTCATGGAGCGCTCAGTCGTAGAGCACGAAGCAACGCACCTCGATGCTCCAGCGATCCGGCGCGTCGGGCGGCGTCGACGGATCCTCGAAAGCACTGTGGAAGCTGAAGGTGCACGGCGCAGAGGTGTCGGTGGCATCGCCGCGAGCACCCTTGGAGCGGGCAAGGGGCCCGGTGGAATCCCACTGCTTGATGAGCAGCGCTTCCTCGCGGGTGATTCCGGGGTAGTAGAACCACTGGTGCCGAGGATCGTGCTTGGCGAAGTAGTTCTCGCCGATGCGGTCCTGGTAGTGAATCTCGAATACCACCAGGTCCTCGGGTTCGACCGTCTGCGCATCGCACAGGGCCAGCGGGTTGGTCGCGACCGGCTCGCTGGCGATGTTGCGCCACACGTTGATGATCGCGAATCGCCCGCCGTCCGCCAGCACCCGTTCCGCCTCCTTCGGGGGGATGAGCGACTCGCCCTCCTGCAGCACGACACCGCGCAGAGTGTCGTTCGCCTTGGGCGGCTTGGTGAGGTCGCGCAGACGCTGGGGCGCGCTCGTCAGCGTGTAGTCGCCGTGCACGATGTGCGCCGGGCCCTGCACCTGCTGCCCGCCGGCGATTCGCGTCTTGGACTGCTTGCCCGTCGCCGACCGGACATTGTGATCGAACGCGTAGACCAGTCCGCCGGTGACCGACTTCACGATGTCCACGCACTGCGGGTAGTAGCGCTTCACCACTTCCGGGTGATTGAAGAAGTCGATGCCTTCGATGGAGTGGGACTGCGTCAGGAGTTCGTAGCCGTTTCGGGCCAGGGTGTGCCGCGCGGCCCCCGTGAGCTGGCGCGCATCGTGGACCTTCATCTCCATGCGGCGCCGATTGACCCCCTCGGTACCCGCGTCGCTCCCGTCGGCGTCGCGCCGCGTCAGCACCTTGCCGTTGCGGTAGAGGGACGACTCGGTGGAGGGTTCCAGGTATTCGAACAGTCCGGAGGTTCCTTCCGTGACCGCCCCGATTGCTGCACTCGTCATCTTCGCTTCCCCTGCATCCTTGGTTTGCACCGGGGGCCAGGCGACACAGCCCGGTTCGGCCCCCTCGGAAATGAGCGCCGTCC
>CAZEDA010000344.1:0-4294 GCA_964510915.1 uncultured Rhodocyclaceae bacterium
CGCCCGAGGCGTAGGTGCCGGTGGGCTCGAAGCCTTCGCCATCGCGCATGACCTTCCCGGCGCCGGTGGTGAGTTCGTCGCCGTAGTGGGTGAAGTCGCGTTCGACCTCGGCGATGAGGGAGGTGTCGGCGAGGCGGAACATGTCGCCGGCGGTGGGGCCGTACAGGCTGGCATAGGCGGCGCGGGTGAGAGTGGTCATGGTCGTCTCTCCCTCAGGCGCCGCGATAGCCTTCGCGCTGCGCAGCCGCCAGGGCGCGCGTGCGAACGTCGGGGTCGTGGATCGAGCCGTTGGTGAGGTTGCCGAAGCCGTGCACCTCGCCCGTGCCGCCCATGGCCACGAGATCCACTTCGATGGTCACCCCGGGGTCGAAGCGCACGCCCGTGCCGGATGGCCGGTCGAGCTTCATGCCGAATGCCTGCGCGCGGTCGAACTGCAGGGCGCGGTTGGTTTCGAAGAAATGGGAGTGGCTGCGCACCTGAATGGCGCGGTCACCGGTGTTCGTGACCGGAATTCGCGCGCGCCGCCGGCCGGCGTTGAGTTCGATCGTGCCTTCCGCGGGCATCAGTTCCCCAGGCACCGGCTCGTCGGAGCGGGGCAGCTTGCCGGGCTTGATCGGGTCGAACACGACGACCAGCTTGGTGCCCTCCGCGAAGGTGGGTTCCACGGCGATGTAGGGAACCATTTCCGCCACGCCGGGCTCCACGTCATCGGTAGTGAGGAGAGAGGTGCCGAGGGCGAGGACGTCGGCGTGGTCCAGCCCGCGGCGGGCTGCGGTGAGCAGTTCGTCCGCGATGAGCGCGACCGCCTCGGGATGACTCAGCCGGATGCCGAGCGAGCGATACCGCCTCGCGAGTTCCGCCGCCTGGAAGATCGTGAGCCGTTCGAGTTCCGTGGGCGTGAGATTCATCATGGGCTGGTCTCCGAGGGTGAGCGAAGCGATGCCCCTATGCTGCATCAAACGGGCCCGGAGCGGCAGATCGCCGGATTGTCCAACTTGAAAGTTTCGCGCCGGGGGCGGCAAGCTCGCTGACGCTGTCCGTTTCCCAAAGGAGAATCGCCCGATGGATGCCGCTGCTGCCGAGAAGATGGTGCGGGAGCTGTTCCTCACCATCAAGCTGCTGTCCGGCTACCCGGTGCCGGAGGAACTTCCTCCCGTGAACTTCGTGCCGCTGGAGACCATGCAGAAGATGGTCTGCAAGGGCGCGTGCCGCATCCGCGCGTTCTACCTGGCGGACAAGGGTGTGTACATCGACGAGACCATCGACGTGAAGGACGACACGTACTCGCGGTCGATCCTGCTGCACGAGCTGGTGCACCACCTGCAGCACGTCCACGGGAAGTTCGAATCGATGCCCACGACCTGCGAGCGATGGCAGGCCCGGGAGATCGAAGCCTACGAAATCCAGCACAAGTATCTGAAGCGGCTGCACGTCACCAGCCGGTTCATCGCGCTGGATACCGTGCCGATCACCTGCCCGGGGACGACCAAGCCGGACCCCGTGCCGGCGAGTCAGTGACTCGCCACAGCTCAGCCCGGATCGGTCATCGCCTTGCGGCGGAACCAGAACGCCGCGACTAGCGCTACGGCGGCCCCGAGGCCCAGGCCCGTCCATACGTACGGCGAAGCGGGGTTGGGATGCACCCGATGGGCGACGGAGGTCTCGCCGATCAGCACCAGCAGCACCACAGCCACCCCGAGGGCGATGCTGGATCGGTCCTTGTAGCGTTTCTGCAGCGTGGTCGGTCGGCTCATGGCGGTCACTCGTGAGGGTGCACAGATCGTAATCCATCGCTCCCGGGCGATGAAGCTCTCCCCCTTCGAGCGCTGGCCGGCCTGTCAGTTCTCCGCCCAGGTGCGCAGCAGGTTGTGATAGCAGCCGGTGAGCCGCACGACCGCGTCGGTCTCCCCGAGTGCGTTGCGCAGTTCCATCACCGAGAGGTCCAGGTCGAAGAGGATGCGGCGATGCTCCGGCGAGCGCACGAAGCTCTGCACCCAGAAGAACGACGCGACCCGGGCGCCGCGGGTCACGGGCTCGACCCGATGCACGCTCGAAGACGGATAGAGGATCAGGTCGCCTGCCGGCAGCTTGACCGACTGTGCGCCGAAGGTGTCCTCGATGATCAGCTCGCCGCCGTCGTACTCGTCCGGGTCGGACAGGAACAGCGTGACGGAGACGTCCGTGCGCACGTTCCCGCGCGTGAGCGCGTTCGTGCGAATGGCGTTGTCCACGTGGTTGCCGAACGCGTTCGTCGTTCCGCAATAGCGGTTGAACAGCGGCGGATAGATGGTGTGCGGCAGCGCCCCGGTGATGAACAGGGCGCTGCGGTCGAGCGCGGCCAGGACGGTGGCGCGAGCGGTCTTGGCAGCCGCGCTCTCCTGGGGCAGCTGCTGGTTGTTCTTGACCTGAGCGGACTGGGTACCGGCGGTCACCCGTCCGTCGGTCCATGCCGCGGCATCGACAATGGCACGGATCTCCCGCACCTGATCGGCGGACAGCACTTCGGGAACGTGAAGCATCATGTCGATGGTGCTCCCTAGAAGCGGAACTCGCCGGTGAGCCGGACCGTGCGGGCGAGGCCGGGCACGGTATGACCCTGGTACACGCCCTCGTAGTACGACTCGTCGAACAGATTGAAGACGTTCGCACGGATCGTGTACGAGGTCATCTCGTAGGCGATCATGGCGTCCCAGCGTGCGTAGTTCGGCAATGCGGTCGTGTTGGTGTTGTTGGCGTAGCGCTGTCCTGCGCCTTCCACGCCGCCGCCGAAACGCCAGGGGCCCAGGCGATACACGCTCCAGAGGCTGAAGGTGTGGTTCGGCGTGTTGAGCGGCACCTTGTTCAGCGTGTTCGCCTGCTGGCCGGTCGCGGCGTCGATGTTCGCGGTCATGAGCGCCACGGCGCCGAACATCTGCCATTGCGGCGTGATGCGCCCGGCGATCTCGAACTCCACACCATCGGTATGGCGCCGGCCCGACAGCAGGTTCTGGTCGACGACGACCGTGAGATCGGTGTTCCGCTCGTTGGTCTTCTCGGAGCGGAACAGGGCGGAGCGCAGGGACAGGTCGCCTTCCAGCAGTTCCCACTTCGCGCCGACCTCCACGTTGCGGCTCTTCTCGGGCGGGGTGTTGGCCCCGGTCGTGTCGAGCGCATACAGCTCGCCGGACGGGTTGAACGACGTGCCGTACGACGCGTAGTACGACTCCCAGTCCGACGGCTGATAGAGCAGGCCCGTGCGCCAGCTCCACACCTTGTCCGTGCGGGCCAGCGGCGTCTGCGGTGCCGCGCGGTCGTAATCCGACTGGAAATGATCGAAGCGCGCACCGACTACGGCTTTCCAGGCCGGAGCGAACTCCACGACATCCTGGGTGTAGAGGCCTACGGTGTTGGCGCGATAGGCCACCTGGTTCGTGCGCGTCACCGGATCGAAGTACGTGGAAGGCAGGCTGAGGTAAGGGTCAGGGCTGCCGACGGTGGTCGACGGAATCGCGACTGACGACGCGTAGCTCCAGCGCTCGGCGTTCTCGCGGACCAGTTCCAATCCCGCCAGCAGCAGGTGCTTCATGCCGTAGGCGTCGAACTGCGTGGTGAGGTCGGTCTGGCTGGTGAGGGTACGTTCGTGCCCGCCGCGCCACTGGCGCTGGCGGTTGACGGTGGTGAGGTCCGTCACGACCGAGGTGCCGCCCGGCAATCTCGGGGCCGTGGCGCGCAGGTCCCGGTCGTAGTCGGCGTGTCGCAGCACCGTCCGGACACTGGTGACGGCACTCATTCGATACGTGTAGGCGGCGGTGGCGATCCCCGTGTCGTTGCGTTCGAAATCGACGTTCGCCAGCCCGAAGAACCGATCCGTCGGCACGGCGAGCGGTCGTCCCTGGAAGTACGGGATGCCGAAGTCGGGGACGTTGTCCTCCCGCAGGCGGTAGTACGAGAGCGTGATCTCGTGCGGCGTTCCTGCACCCACGGTGATGGCAGGGGCGACGCCCCAGCGCTCCTGTGACACGCCCGCGCGGAAGCTCTCGGTGTCCGTCTTCATCAGGTTCAGGCGGAAGCCCGCCGTGCCGTCCTCGCCGAGTGCCTTGTTGAGATCGACGACGGCGCGCTTGTAGCTGTAGTTGCCGAGCGTGAAGGCGGCGCTGTAGCGGTCCGTCATGAGCGGCATCTTCGAGACCTGGTTGATGATGCCGCCCGTGGAGCCGCGGCCGAAGATCATCGACGCCGACCCTCGCAGCACCTCGATGCGGTCGAGGTTGAAGGTCTCGCGGTTGTACTGCGCGATGTCGCGCATGCCGTCGAG
>CAZEDA010000345.1:0-4274 GCA_964510915.1 uncultured Rhodocyclaceae bacterium
GTCTCCCATGATGCGTATCCCAACGGACTCGAGCGCCGCCACGCTCACGCAGTGCTGCCGACAGGTTCCAGGCATCCTGTCGGCGTGCTCACATCGCGCTTATCCGCATTGCCCCCACGAGGCAAAAGTCGAGGCATACTGTGCCGACGGCGACCGAGCCCAACGGCTGGGCGGGTCCCTCGGTGAAACGGGCGATGTCGTTGCGGAACGCATCCGGTCTGCGTCTCCTTTCCACGACTCCATGCGCCGTGACACAACGAATCGATGGTGCACCGCGGCAGACTTTGCCGGCATCGGTGACCCGGCGATCGGCACGATGACGAAGGTCCGGCCACTTACGAAGTCCGCCCGGCGCATCGGTACGGCACGGGACGGCTTCCTGGAGACGACGCTCTTGGAACTGTGCAGCGGCAAGTCCGACCACGGCACGACGATCGCACGCGATGCGATTCGCGGGCCCGTTCCACGCGGGGGCTCGACGTGAACCGTGTGATGGTCCTAAACGTCGTCGGCATGACGCCGGCGCTGCTCTCCTCGGCACCCAACCTGTCGCGGCTGGCAAGCAGGGGCGCGATGCGTCCGATCGACACGGTGACGCCTGCGGTCACCACCACGGTCCAGTCCACCTACCTCACCGGCACGCTCCCGCGCGATCACGGCATCGTCGCCAACGGCTGGTATTTCCGGGACCTTTCCGAAGTGCTGCTTTGGCGGCAGTCGAATCGTCTCGTGAGCGGCGAAATGGTCTGGGATGCCGCGAGGCGCGAGAACCCCGAGTTCACGTGCGCGCAGCTGTTCTGGTGGTACAACATGTATTCGAGTGCCGACTGGTCCGTCACGCCGCGGCCCATGTATCCGGCGGACGGTCGCAAGCTGCCGGACATCTACGCCGAGCCGCCGCAACTGCGTGACGAACTCCAGGCAAAGCTCGGCCAGTTTCCCCTGTTCCGCTTCTGGGGGCCCGCCGCCGACATCGTGTCGAGCCGCTGGATCGCCGACTGCGCCCTCGAGGTGTTCGAGCGCCACCGGCCTACGCTCACTCTGGTGTACCTCCCGCATCTGGACTACAACCTCCAGCGCCTCGGCCCCGACCATCCGCGCATCGCGCAGGACGTCGCGGAAGTGGACGCCCTCTGCGGCCGCCTGATCGATGCTGCCGATGGCGCCGGCGCCGAGGTCGTCGTGCTGTCGGAGTACGGCATCACGGAAGTCTCGCGGCCGGTTCACATCAACCGGGTACTGCGCGAAGCCGGATTCATCCGGGTGCGCGAGGAACTGGGCCGCGAACTCCTCGACGCAGGCGCCTCCCGCGCCTTCGCCATGGCCGACCACCAGATCGCGCACGTCTACGTCCGCGATCCCGCCGACATCCCCGCGGTGGCTTCGCTGCTTCGCAGCATTCCTGGAGTCGAGCAGGTTCTCGACGACACGGGCAAGCGCGAGAGGGGGCTCGATCACCCTCGCTCCGGCGAACTCGTCGCGATCGCCGATGCGCGCAGCTGGTTCACCTACTACTACTTTCTGGACGATGCCCGTGCGCCGGACTTCGCGAGGACCGTCGACATCCATCGCAAACCGGGCTACGACCCGGTGGAGCTCTTCGTCGATCCGGCGATCCCTCTGCCCAAGCTCAAGATCGCCTCGAAGCTGCTGCGCAAGGCCATCGGCATGCGCTACCTCATGGATGTCATCTCGCTCGACGCCACCCTCGTGAAGGGCTCGCACGGCCGCCCGACGGACAAGCCTGAGGATGGCCCGCTCTTCATCACCTCGGCGCCCGACCGGGTCGGCGCCGGGCCCATCGCCGCGACGGACGTCAAGGCGTTGCTTCTCGATCACGTGTTCGGCAAGGCCGGACGGCAACAGACAGCGAGGCTGGTGGCATGACTCCCGAACATCTCCTGCGCAAGTGGCTCACCGGACGGCTCGACGCGCCCGCCCTGCAGTGGGTCGACCAGACGGCGACAAAGCTTGCCGCTGCTAACAAGGAGGCGGATCTGAATCTCGCCTTCACCCTCGCCCCTCGCAAGACGGGCAAGGCCGACATGGCGCTGTCAGCCGCCGAACTTGCGGAAGCAGAGCACGCGCGTCCCGGCTGGAATCCGTCCCTGCTCAGTGTGGATCAGGCAACGCGCCTGTACCTTCTGCTGGCCTGCCACGCCACGGGCGAGGTCTTCGAACGCCGCCTCGACCAGCTTTGCGCTACGGCCGATGTCGCCGAGCTCGTCGTGCTGTACACCGGGCTGCCCCTCTACCCCGAACAGGAACGCTACCGGCTCCGCGCCGCGGAAGGCGCGCGCACCAACATGAAGGTCGTCTTCGAGGCGGTTGCCCATCGCAATCCCTACCCGTCGGAACAGCTCGCCGACGACGCGTGGAATCAGCTGGTCCTGAAAGCCCTCTTCGTGGGCAGTGCGCTGCATCCCATCGTCGGCCTGGACCGACGCGCGAACCCGGTGCTGGCGCGCATGCTGTGCGACTACGCTCACGAGCGCTGGTCTGCGGGGCGGCCGGTGAGCCTGGAGCTGTGGCGCTGCGTCGGTCCGTATGCGAGTGGCAGCGCCGTGGAAGACCTGAACCGCGTCCTCACGAAGGGCACCGAACCTGAAAAGAAGGCGGCGGCGCTGGCGCTCGCCAGTTCCGGCGACCCTGCCGCCGCGCGGACCCTGGCGGCGCATCCCGCGCTGGCCGGGGCCGTCGCGAACAAGGCCATCTCCTGGCAATCGCTTTCCGTTGCTGCCTGAAACCCCACTCCTCCGGAGACTCCCATGCGCTACATCGATCCCCACATCCACATGCATGCCAGGACCACCGACGACTACGAGCGGATGGCGGCGGCCGGCATCGTCGCGGTCATCGAGCCCGCGTTCTGGCTCGGGCAGCCGCGCACGCAGGTGGGCTCGTACATCGACTATCTGTCGACCCTGGTGGGATGGGAGCGATTCCGCGCCTCCCAGTTCGGCATCCGCCATTACTGCACCATCGGCCTCAACAGCAAGGAAGCCAACAACATTGCGCTGGCCGAGCAGGTGATGGAGATCCTGCCCCGCTATCTGCTCAAGGAAGGCGTGGTTGCCGTCGGCGAGATCGGCTACGACGACCAGAGCGCCGCCGAGGATCGCTTCTACCGCGAACAGCTCGCTCTCGCCGTGGAGCTGGACATGCTCGTGATGGTCCACACGCCCCATCGCGACAAGAAGGCCGGCACCATCCGGAGCATG
This sequence comes from uncultured Rhodocyclaceae bacterium, assembly GCA_964510915.1. Taxonomy (GTDB): domain Bacteria; phylum Pseudomonadota; class Gammaproteobacteria; order Burkholderiales. Next base: position 3,222 of record CAZEDA010000345.1, read on the forward strand.
GAAGTCGCCATCGAGATGGGCATGCGTCCGGAACGCGTGATCATCGATCACAACAACGAAGAGACCGTGCGCGACGTGCTGGACCGCGGCTTCTGGGCGGGCTTCACGCTCTATCCGAACACCAAGATGGGCAACGAGCGCATGGTCGAGATCGCGCGCCAGTACGGCCCCGAGCGCATCTTCATCGACTCCAGCGCCGATTGGGGAGTGTCCGATCCGCTCGCGGTGCCCAAGACCGCCCGCCTCATGCTCGAACGCGGCATCCCGCAGGCACATGTGGAGGCCATCTGCTACGGCAACGCTCTGGCTGCGTACGCCCAGAGCGGGCAGTTCAACGAGTCCGACTGGCTCGCCCCCGCGCCCCTGGATCAGCGGATGCTCTTCGAGGGCAACTCGGTGCTGCGCGGGCAGGCCCCGCAGGTCGGTGCACCCGTCTCCGTCGACGAACGCCTGGCGGAAGTGGCCTTCAAATGAGTGCCGCACCGGCAGCCGGACAGCGCATTCCGGCCTTCCTGGAAAGCGCCACGCCGGCCTGGGCGAACTCCGGCACCGAAGCGGTCTACCTGCAGAAGTTCGCCGTGCCCTACGAGTATCCGGTGTACTTCACGGAGCGGCTGTTCGACCGTGACAACCCGGTATTCGTGCAGACCCTTGCGCGGCGCGAGCCCGCGAAGCGTCACCGCTTCTTCGTGTACGTGGAGTCCAATGTCGCCGCGAGCTGGCCCTCGCTCGTCCACGAGATCGCGGCGTACTCCGAGAGTCACGCCGACAACCTCGAACTCGTGGGCCGGCCGGAGGTCATCGCCGGCGGCGAGCAGGTCAAGAACAACCCGGACCTGGTCACCCGGCTGCAGCGGCAGCTCTGCGATCTCGGCATCGACCGCCACTCCTATGTCGTGGCCATCGGCGGCGGCGCCTTCCTCGACATGATCGGCTATGTCGCGGCCACCACGCATCGCGGCCTGCGGCACATCCGCGTGCCGACCACAGTCCTCGCGCAGAACGACTCCGGCGTCGGCGTGAAGAACGGCGTCAACGCCTTCGGCATCAAGA
>CAZEDA010000346.1:0-4266 GCA_964510915.1 uncultured Rhodocyclaceae bacterium
GCCACGCGTGCCGCGACGTCCGGGTGCACCTCGTCGGTCACGTCGAGGGACATGTTGCCGTTGCGCTGGATGAGCACGCGGGCGCCTGCCTCGGGGACGGACTCCGGCGAGAGATTCTGATGGAGCAGTTCGACCCGCACGGCAGAATCGATGCGGACGAGGTTGAGCGGGTGGTCCTGCGTGTTGCCGCGCCGGGGATCGTTGTTCAGCTGGGATTCGATGAGTTCCAGCACGGTGGAGCGGCCGTCGCCCGTGACGAAGGCCGCCTCGCCTCGGGCTGCCGCCACCATGCGTCCCCCCACGACCAGCAGGCGATGCTCGTCGCCACGCACGAAGCGCTCGACGATCACCCCGCTGCCCTCGTCCCGCGCGATGGGGTAGGCGGTCTCCACTTCCTCTCGGGTGGTGAGGCCGAGGAACACGCCGCGACCGTGGTTGCCGTCGATGGGCTTCACCACGACGGGGACGCCGATCTCCTCGGCGGCGGCCCAGGCATCGGCGGCGTCTTCCACCGGCCGACCTTCGGGAATCGGCACGCCGCAGGACTGCAGGAGCTGCTTGGTGAGGCTCTTGTCGCGGGAGATGCCTTCGGCGATGGCGCTGGTGCGGTCGGTCTCGGCGGTCCAGATGCGCCGGGCCCGCCGGCCGTAGCCGAGTTGCACGAGGTTGCCATCGTTCAGCCGGATGGCGGGAATCCGGCGGGCTTCGGCCGCGAGGACGATGGCGGTCGTGCTCGGGCCCAGGCACAGATCGTCGCCCATGCGGCGCAGTTCGTGCACGGCGGCGTCCACGTCGAAAGGGCGGTCGTCCATGGCGCACAGGACCATGTCGCATGCTTTTTTCACGGCCACGAGCGTCACGTCGTCGTGCCAGGAGGTGACCACGAGCTTGTAGACGCCGCGCCGGGAGGTCTCGCGCGTGCGGCCGAAACCGCCCCGCATGCCCGCGAGCGTCTGCAGTTCCAGGGCCACGTGTTCGACGATGTGCCCGGGCCAGGTGCCCTCCTGCAAACGTCTGAGAAACCCGCCGCGCTCGTCGTAGCTGCAGCGGTGCTCCACGAGGGAAGGCATCCATGCGGCGAGGCGCTCGGGAAAGCCCGGAATGCGGTCCGAGGGGAAGTCCTCCAGATCGCCGATGTCGATCAGCAGTTCCAGCACGGGGCCGTAGGTCCAGAGGTTCGGACCCCGGAGGGAGGTGACACGCAGGATGTCGATGGTCTTGTTCATCGGGTGGGGGCAGCCTGCAAGGTGCCCGCGGCAACGCAACCGCCGCGGAACGGCTGAAGGGCCGGAGCGGTTGACGCGGGTTTCGGCAGGAAAGGGCGGGAGCGGGGAGAAGCCCGCATTCGCGACCGATGCGCCTTCCTCCGGGTTCGTCACGGCACGGTAATGTTGTACCCTGACATCTGCCTTACAACAGGATTTCTCGGCAGGGCCGCGCGCCCGCTCCGATCCGTCCGGTTCCACCCATTTCATGACCAACGAGCTTTCCCCGACGATACCTCGGCCCCCATCGGCGGGGCAATGGCATCGGGATGTCATTGCCATGCTCGCCTCCGGCGAGACACTCGTGGCCGTTGCGGAGACCGATCTCGACGAGCGTCTCCGATTTGCGACAGGCGCGGTGGCGCTCACGAATCGCCGGCTGCTGTCGCGCACGAACGGCGACGATGCGTGGCGAGAGTGGCCCATCGACGCCTCGATGGAACTGCGTCTGCGTGACCATGCCGGCGCCGGCAGTCTGGATCTGTTTGCGGGCGACTCTTTGCTGGCGCGCTGGCGTTTCACCCTCGGGCGGATGCCTGCGATGCAGAAGGTGGTGGAGCGCTTCGGGGAAATGCGCAATGACCCGGAGGCCCGCGCCACGGTCGTGGAACCGGCGTTTCCCGTGTGCGAAAAATGCGGTGCCGACCTCGCGCCAGACGATGACGAATGCCCGCGTTGCGGTGCCGAAGCCGAGAGCCCGCCTTCGCCGCGCAACCTCTTCCGTCTGTGGCGCTTCGCGCAGCCGTATCGCGCACGACTTGCTCTCGGTTTCGTCCTCACGCTCGCCGCCACGGCCGCCACGCTGGTCCCGCCTTACCTCACCATGCCCCTGATGGACCGCGTGCTGATTCCGTACGGCAAGGGCGTGCCCATCGATGTCGGTCTCGTCGCCACCTTGCTCGCCGCGCTGTTCGCCTCGGTGTTCGCGGCGTGGGGTCTGGGGTGGGCCCGCACGTATGTGCTCGCCCTCGTGAGCGAACGCATCGGCGCCGACCTTCGCACCACCACCTACGAGCACCTGCTGCGTCTGTCGCTCGAGTACTTCGGCGGCCGGCGCACCGGCGATCTCATGTCGCGCATCGGCTCCGAGACCGACCGCATCTGCCTGTTCCTGTCGCTGCATCTGCTCGACTTCGCGACGGACGTGCTGATGATCGCGATGACGGCCGCCATCCTCATCTCCATCGACCCTTGGCTGGCGATGGTGACGCTTCTCCCGCTGCCGTTCATCGCGTGGATGATCCATCTCGTGCGCGACCGACTTCGTCACGGCTTCGAGAAGGTGGACCGCGTGTGGGGCGAGGTGAACAACGTCCTGGCGGACACCATTCCCGGCATCCGTGTGGTGAAGGCATTCGCGCAGGAGAGCCGCGAGGCGGGCCGCTTCCGCGAAGCCAACCGCCACAACCTCGCGGTGAACGATCGCGTGAATCTCATCTGGTCGGTGTTCTCGCCGACGGTGACGCTGCTCACCGAGACGGGGCTGCTGGTCGTGTGGGCCTTCGGCATCTGGCAGGTGTCGCGCGATCACATCACGGTGGGTGTGCTCACCGCGTTCCTCGCCTACATCGGGCGCTTCTACACGCGGCTCGACTCGATGAGTCGCATCGTGTCGTTCACGCAGAAGGCTGCGGCGGGCGCCAAGCGCATCTTCGAGATCCTGGATCACGTGTCCAGCGTGCCGGAACCCGCGAAGCCGGTGGCGCTGCCGGCGCTGAAGGGGCGCATCGAACTTCGCGGCATCCACTTCCGGTACGGCAACCGCGCCGTGGTGAAGGGCCTCGACCTCGCGATCGAACCGGGCGAGATGATCGGGCTCGTGGGCCACAGCGGGTCGGGCAAGAGCACGCTCGTCAATCTCATCTGCCGCTTCTACGATGTGAGCGAAGGCGCGATCCTCGTGGACGGTGTCGATATCCGGGCGCTGTCGGTGCCGGCCTATCGCAGCAACATCGGGCTCGTGCTGCAGGAGCCCTTCCTCTTCTTCGGCACCATCGCCGAGAACATCGCGTACGGGCGGCCCGATGCCACTCGCGCCGAGATCGTCGCCGCGGCCCGCGCCGCCCATGCGCACGAGTTCATCCTGCGGCTGCCGCACGGTTACGACTCTCTCGTCGGAGAACGCGGTCAGGCGCTCTCGGGTGGCGAGCGGCAGCGCATCTCCATCGCCCGCGCGCTGCTCATCGATCCGCGCATCCTGATCCTCGATGAAGCGACGTCCTCGGTGGACACGCAGACCGAGAAGGAGATCCAGAAGGCCCTCGACAATCTCGTCCGCGGGCGCACCACCATCGCGGTGGCGCATCGGCTCAGCACACTGCGCCGCGCAGATCGCCTGGTGGTGCTCGATCGCGGGGAAGTGGTGGAGGTGGGTCCGCACGACGAGCTGATGGCGCGCGAGGGCGCGTACTTCCGTCTCTACCAGGCGCAGGCGCGGAACGTGGACGAGTCCGACGACGACCGATGGACGCCGCAGGTGATCGCGGCGCCGCGTGCCGCCGGAGGAGGGGCATGAGCGCGGAGGCCGTGGTGCAGGCGTTCGGATTCCGCCTCTCGCGGAACGCGTCGGGTCGGCTTGTGTTCACGAGCGCGACCGGAGACGTGTTCGAGGGCGTGGTACCAGTGCGCGCGTTCCCGATCACCAGCCCGGAGGAAGGCTTCGCCCTCGTCACCGCGGAAGGGCGCGAGCTGGCGTGGATCGCGCGTCTCGAAGATCTTCCCGAGCCCGACCGCGTGCTCGTGGACGAGGAACTCGCCGCGCGGGAGTTCCTGCCGGAGATCCGGCGGCTAGTACAGGTGTCGAGTTTCGCGACGCCGAGCACGTGGACCGTCGAGACCGATCGCGGGGCTTCGGTGTTCGTTCTCAAAGGCGAAGACGACATTCGCCGTCTCAGCCATTCGATGCTGCTCGTGACCGATTCGAGCGGTGTGCATTACCTCGTGCGGGATCACGCCAGACTGGATCGCGCGAGTCGCCGGTTGCTCGACCGGTTCCTCTGAT
>CAZEDA010000347.1:0-4262 GCA_964510915.1 uncultured Rhodocyclaceae bacterium
CGTCCTCGACCAGCGTGCAGTTGCGGTTGCCGTTGCCGCCGTGGCCGGCCTGGACGAACCAGTCGAGTCCGAAGGGCGTCTCGACGGTATCCATCGACTTCTTGACTTTCTTCTGCACCGACGTCGAGCCATCGGAGCAGGTGGAATGGTTGTGGAAGTCCCCGGCGAGATACTTGCCCGCGGGCTTCGCAGCGTTGGCTGTGGAAGTGACGGTGGTGACCGTTGCGGCGGTCAGCACGGTGGCGACTGCGACGGCGATACGATTTCTGCTGAACTCGACGTTCATAGGCAATGCTCCCTCGGAATCTTGTGATCGGTGGTCAGGTCCCCGGATGCAGGCGCGCGGCAGTCATCACGAAAGGTTCCCGAAGGGTCTCATCCCGATATGAAATCGGAATGACCGGCCCATGTGCCTATCGGCGTATGCGGGAGACTGGAATTTCGTATCGGCCGTGCCGTCGCTGTGCGGGTTGTGCTCGCCGTCGGTGCGAGAGGCCGGGCGCAAGGACGTCGAGAGCATCCGGGCATGACTCCTCACCCATGGGAATCCGGGAAGCCGTGTCGCTTCCATCGGCCGGACACCACCCCTGCCGTTCGCATCACACCGCCGTCATGATTTCGTCGCGGCGCGGCAAGTAACATCAGCGGTATCCCTCGACACGTCGCGGTCCAGCCGCCGGGCGCGCCGTTCGATCCACTCTGCCGGTCTCGTCTTCCCATGTCCGAAGTCATCGGTCTGTTCCCCGTTCCGTTCATGCGCGCGCCGCGGGTTCTTGCGCCCGCGCTCGTATCCGCGCTCGTCGATCACTTCAGTGCTGTCGCCGGTCAGGCGAACAACTCGTCGCCCAACCTCACGCATACCGCGCTGCTCCAGCCGGGGGACAGCACGCTGCTGGTCGATGTCGCCGCGGGGATCACGCCGCTGCTCTCCGAGTTCGGCGCGCTGCTGTTCGGTGAGCGCATGGGCTGGTCGCTCAAGGAGATGTGGGTGAACGTCATGGAGAAGGGCGGACGTCAGGCGATGCACAACCACGCGAACAGCTTCATCTCCGGGGTCGTGTATCTGACCCCCGTGCACCCGGAGGCCCGTACCGTCTTCATGAAGTCGCCGGGCGGCGTGGAGTTCTCGTTCAAGAACGATCATGCGGGCGTGGTGACGGGTCCGTACAACGCAGAGAAGTGGGTGAGCCCCGAGCCCGAGGCCGGCGACGTGGTGTTCTTCCCCAGCTACCTGATGCACGCAGTTCCCGGCAACCCCGGAGACCGGCGCATCACTCTCGCCTTCAACGCGATTCCGCGGTCCCTGGATTCCTGGGGATACCGGATCAGCTTCAGTGGCTGAAGTGACATCGGTTGCCGCACCGCTGGAGAATGCGCAGGGGTTCGCCGGCGGATGGTCGAAGGATGTCTGGCGGGCCGCCGCGCTCATGGTGGCTTCCGGGTTCGCGGCGCTCGGCTATCAGATCGTCTGGACGCAGCAGGCATCGCTCTGGCTCGGGCACGAAGCTGCGGGCGTGTTCGCAGTCGTCGCCGCCTTCTTCGGCGGGCTGTCGCTCGGCGCTCTGGCGTTGTCGCGCCGCATCGAGCGCAGCAGCGTTCCCTGGCGCTGGTACGCAGCCTGCGAACTGGCGATCGCGATCTGGGGTGTCGCGCTGGCCGGTCTGCTCGGTCCGGCGACGGAGGTCATGCTGCAGTGGATCGGGCCGACGCCTTCGCCGCTGAGGCACTGGATCGTCGCCTTCACCGGGACGCTCGTGCTTCTCCTGCCGGCAACCGTCGCGATGGGGGCGACGCTGCCGGCGATGGAAAGCGTGCTCGGTCGCCGGGACGACGGAGGACGTTCTCTCGCGCTTCTTTACGCAGCCAACACGTTCGGTGCCGTAGTCGGCGTGCTGGCGGCGGCGTTTCTGCTCGTTCCGCAGGTCGGACTCCTGCGCACGGCACTGGTCTGTGCCGGCCTGAACCTCGTCTGCGCAGGCCTCTCCCTCACGCTGGCCTCGCGCCCCCCGGGCGCGGCGACGATCGCAACGCCTGCTGCACGCGGCGTTCTCGGGACATTGTTCGTCACGGGACTCCTCGGGATCGGCTACGAGGTGCTGGTGGTCCGGGTCCTGACGCAAGTCACGGAGAACACGGTCTACACGTTTGCGATCCTGCTGGCGCTCTACCTCATCGGCACCGCTGCCGGTGCGGCCGCCTTCGGCAGATGGTCAGCGACGCCGCGCGAGGCCGATGTGCAGCGCGACCGCCTTCTGGCAGCGCTCGCCCTTGCCTGTGCGCTCGGGACGATCGTGCTCGCGCAGGCGCCGGTGATTCACGCCGGGGCCTTGCGTCTCTTCGGTGCGGGCCTGGTCTCTGCGCTGGCCGCCGAGGCCGCGGTGGCGGCGTCCGTGTTCCTGATTCCCTGTCTGCTCATGGGTGCTCTGTTCAGTCTGCTGGCGGGCATGGCCCGACACACCGGGGCGGGCGTGGGCCGCGCGCTGGGTGTCAACACGCTCGGCGCAGCGCTGGCGCCTGCCGTGTTCGGGGTGCTGCTCGTGCAGGCCGTTACTGCGAAGGTCGCGCTGCTCCTGATCGCGCTTTCCTATCTGGCGCTACGGCGACGCCGCGTCTGGGTGCGACCGGCGTCACTGGCGACCGGCGCGATCGTCGTCGGTCTCGCGCTCTGGGGGCCTGCTCTCGTCATCGTGGACGTGCCGCCCGGCGGGCGGCTGGTGAGTCATGAGCAGGGGATGCTGTCCGCCGTGAGCATCGTCGAGGACGCCGAGGGGGTGGCGACACTCCACATCGACAATCGACAGCAGGAGGGCAGCAGTGCCACGTTCGTCGCCGATGCACGGCAGGCGATCCTGCCGCTGCTGCTGCATCCGTCGCCCGGGCGGGCGCTGTTCCTCGGACTCGGCACGGGCGTGACGGCATCGGTCGCCGCCGCGGAACGGGGGCTCGAAGTCGTCGCGGTCGAACTGCTCCCGGAGGTGATCTCGGCATCCGCGTACTTCGTCCAGGCACGCGACGAGCGGATGCCCGGCTCGTTGCCTCGCATGGTGCAGGCGGACGCGCGGCGTTTCGTGCGGTCGACGAGCGATGTGTTCGACGTGATCGTTTCCGACAATTTCCATCCGGCCCGGAGCGGATCGGCCGCGCTGTATACCGTGGAGCACTTCGCGGCCGTCCGGGACCGGCTTGCGCCGGGAGGCGTGTTCTGCCAGTGGCTGCCCCTCCACCAGATGGACCTCGACAGCCTGCGAAGCATCGTCGCATCGTTTGTTGCCGTGAATCCCCGAGCCCGGATGATGCTCGCGACCAACAGTCTGGAGACGCCCGTCCTCGGACTCGTGGGGTTTCGGGACGGTGTCGGCCCGGATCCTGAACGGGTGCGCGCGCGGATCGCCCGTGCGATTCTGCCCGGTGGTGCGGCCGCGCTCGGCGTGCCCGATGAACTCGCCGTCCTGGGAAGCTTCTTCGCCGGCCCGGAAGCGCTCGCGCGCTTTGCTGCGGATGCCCCGAGGAACACGGACGACCGTCCGGTGGTGGCCTATCGGGCGCCGGGGATCACCTATGTGCCGGACTCGACGCCGGCGGACCGTCTGCTTGCCCTGGTGCGGGACCTGCGCATCGAGTCCGCGGAACTGCTCGCCCTCGGGCGTGACGCCGGCATGGCGCGCGCGCTGCCGGAGCGGCTCGAGAAGTACTGGAACGCGCGCAATCGCTATCTCGAGGTGGGGCGGGGCATCCGCCCGACGAACGATCCGCGCCGCATGCTCGAACAAGTCGGCGAGCCGTTGCTGGCGGTGGTGCGCCTGTCCCCGGACTTCCGTCCGGCCTACGATCCGTTGCTTCGCATGGTGAAGGCGCTGTCTCTGATCGATGCGGGTTCTGCGCGTGCATGGCTGGAGGCGCTGCAAGAAGCAGCGCCGCTGCGGCCCGAAGCGGCGATCGAACTGCGTGGGCTGCGAAGTGACAATGGACGCTGACGCGCGGCGTTCCTGTGCGTCGTCCCGGTTCCGACGGGCGATCGGCCCAGGCGCTCTCCTGTGGTGTCTCTCCGCGCCCGTCGCGCTCTCCGCCGAGGAGTGCGAAGTGCGGACTCTGACGTTTCAGGCGGCGCATGTCGTCTGCGCGATCGGGAATCTCGCGCAGTCCGGTTACGTGCGACTGGAGGCCAGCTTCCGGGGGTTCCACGACGACAGCGAGGTTGGCATGGCCGTGCGACTCGACGGCGCCGAAGCCGTCTGTGAGCCGGGAGGACGCGTCGAGTTGTC
>CAZEDA010000348.1:0-4254 GCA_964510915.1 uncultured Rhodocyclaceae bacterium
CGCGCCTACTATCACTTCAAGAGCGCCGACTGGAAGGACAACCGGCCCTATCGGCTGGCTGCCTGGTCTGCGGAGGAAATCCAGAAACTGCCGACGTACTACGTCATGGATCTGGACAAGGACATGGCGCAGACCGTCGCGCCGGAGATGCCGTCGGCGGCGCACATCGCCGCGTGCAAGTGGCTGCCCGACGAGGAACTCGCGGTCTACAGCGGGGAGTACGGAAGGCTCGGCTTCCAGGGCGGGCTGCAGTGGTATCGCTGCATGACCGACCCGCGCTACGTGGCCGAGCTGCAGCTGTTTTCCGGACGCGCCATCGACACGCCGTCCTGCTTCATCGCCGGAAAGAGCGATTGGGGTGTGTATCAGAAGCCCGGCGACTTCGAGCGGATGCAGGGGGCGTCGTGCACGCAGATGCGCGGCTGCCACCTGCTGGAAGGTGCGGGGCACTGGGTCCAGCAGGAGCAGCCGGAACAGACGGTGGAGAAGATTCTCGCGTTTCTGCGGGGATGAAACCCGACCGGGCTCGCGCCCGGCCGCGACAAGGTGTTGTCACCGCAAATCTGCCAAGACCAGGTCTCGGCGATTAGTAGTGGCGACGTCCCCAGCGCTTGTGACCGTGCTGGTGATGTCCGGGCGGGAAGTGCCCGTAGTGGTGTCCCGGCTTGCCGTACCCGTGACCATGACCGGTCAGTGGCACGATGGTGCAACCGGCGAGCAGCGCAGCGACGAGAGCCGACACGACAGCGATGATCTTCAAGTGATGCTCCTTTCGTGGTGAGACAGGAGCAAGAACGCCGTGCGGTCTGCGGCCGATGACATTCGCAACGCACGATCACCCAGGAAAAATTCCTGATCTGATTCCATCGGCTCGTGCGCTCCGCGTGCTCGCATCGCGAGCGCGTCGAGTCATTCCGGCAGCGCGATCGGAGCGAGTTCGTCGAAACGGTCGCCGGGCCCGGGGTTACCGGGCGCGGAGGATCCGCCGAGGTGATGCACGATGCCCCACACCGCATTGAGCGCGGTCTGCACGGCGCCTTCCACCCAGCCGGGAATCCAGCCGATGTCATCGCCCGCAAGGAAGATGCCGCGCTGCGAGGCCGGCAGCGAGTCCTGCATGAAGTGGCAGAACATGCGGTGGTTGTAGCGGTAGTGTCCGGGCAGTGCGCCCTTGAACGCACCGAGGAAGTTCGGGTCGTCCTCCCACGAGACGGTGATCGGATCGCCGATGATGTGCGACGCGATATCGACGTCCGGGTAGATCTTGCCGAGCGCCTGCAGCGCCAGACGCACCCGCTTTTCCACCGGCAGTGGCAGCATCTTGAGTGCGTCGCTCATCCACGAGTACGACAGACAGATCACGCCGGGCTTGTCGTCGCCGAGATCGAACAGGTAAGTGCCGCGCGTGACACGGTCGGTGAGCGTCATGCTCATCGTGTCGCGCCCTGTGCGCGGATTGCGGTCCTTCCAGAACGGCCGATCCACCATCACGAAGGTCTTCGCCGACTGCATGTAGCGCGTACGATCGAGTGCCATCCACACTTTCTGCGAGAAGAGGCTCTCGTCGCAGTCGATGTGCGTGGTGAGCAGCCAGCTCTGACAGGTCACGAGCACGGCGTCGAACGCACGGCGATCTCCCCATGAATCGGTCACGGCAATGCGTCCGTCCGCATCCCGTGCGAGCTTTGCCACACCGGGTCTCGGCGCGCCGGAGTGCAGGCCGTGCAGCGAGGTGCCGCGCGGCCAGAACGCCATCGCGTCCGGACTGCGACGCCACAGACCGCGCGGCACCTGTTCGACACCGCCTTCGACGAAATGCTGATCCTCGTCGCAGTTCGTATACACGACGCGCAGGATCTCGAGCATGGAATTCGGAAAGTCGGTGTCCCACCCGCCCGTGCCGAATCCCACCTGCCCGAACACTTCCAGGTGCCGGAAGGAATGGCGCCGGAACGCCTGCGACGTGGCGATGAAGCCGTAGAACGAACGGTCGTCCCACACGGGCACCAGCGCATTCCAGATCTGCTTGATGCGCGCGACGTCGCGATCGCGGATGGCAGCCTGCATCGCAGCGAAGCTCGCTTCCTGTTCGAGGGCTTCCTGCCACGCTGCGCCGACTTCCTTGAGAAGCGGCGGCAGATCGGCGGCGGATTCCACGTAGAGCGGATTGCCTTCGAGATCGATCACTGTGCTCGGCGTGTGCGGCGAGAGCGGATTCGGGAAGGGACGCGTCTTCAGGCCGAGCGAATCGAGGTAGTGGTAGAAGCCGACGGACGACTTCGGAAATCGCATGCCGCCGAGTTCCGCCACGATGCCGTCTGCACCCTTGAAGGGTTCGGAGTGCAGCCGGCCGCCGAGCCGGCGGGACTCGTACACCACGGGCTTAAGGCCCATCTTCATCAGCTCGTAGGCCGCGACGATGCCGGCCATGCCCGCGCCCACGATGGCCACCTCGGTGCCATGGCGCATCGGCGGGACCGAGCCCAGCCCGGCGGGATGCTTCAGCCAGTCGTCGTAGGGAAACGGAAAGTCGGGACCGAATATCGTGACCGGCCGGACGCCCGAGGCATCCCCGGTGACGGCCGTGTGAGGGGCGCTCATGTCTTCGCGGGATCGTCGCGCTTGCGGGCAAGCGGTGCGTACAGCTCGGGGCGCCGGTCGCGGAAATAAGTGTTGGCGTCGCGGGACGCACCGTAGCGCCCCGGTTCGATATCCGCCACGATCAGCGCGGTGTCCGTTCCTGCTGCCGCCAGCACGGAGCCGTCCGGTGCGGCCACGCAACTCTGCCCGATGTAACGCAGACCGTTCTCCTCGCCGCAGCGATTGGCGTACGCCACGAACACCTGGTTCTCGAACGCGCGCGTCGGGATCATCGAGGCAGGGACGAACTCGTACGGCGGCATCAGCGCCGTGGGCACGGCCACGAGATCCGCCCCCGCCAGCGCGAGCAGGCGCACCGATTCGGGGAACTCCACGTCGTAGCAGATGAGGATGCCGACATGCAGCCCGCCGATCGGCACGACGGTGGCAATGCTGTCGCCGGGCACGAAAGTGACGCGTTCGTCGGGACCGAAGAGGTGAGCCTTGCGGTAGTTGGCGCGGTGCTGACCCGCCGAATCGATGAGGCGCGCCGCGTTGTAGATGGCATCGCCGTCCCGTTCCGGGTAGCCGTAGAGCAGCGCGATGCCGTGCCGTTGCGCAATGGCCGAGGCGGCCCGGGCGGAAGGCCCGGCCGCGGGTTCCGCCAGGGCGTGCACCCGGTCCCGTCCGAGGTTGTATCCGGTCAGAAACATTTCGGGCAGAACCAGCAGGTGCGCCCCGAGGCCTGCGGCCTCGCGCGCACGCTCCTCCATGAGACCGAGGTTGGAGGCGACAGTGCCGGACTCGGCCGGACCTTGGTAGAGAGCGATGCGCATGGGATTCGCGATGGGAGGTGGATGGACCCCTTCCAGGGTAACGCGAATCGCCGCGTATTCGAATGGTTGCGAGGCCTTACCCCATCGCTGCCTGCGTGGGCGTATCCTTAGACGCATCAGAAGGTGGCGTACCGGCCCTGCCGGCTCGGACAGCTACCCAAGACCGTCCACCGTACTCCGGAGACCGCTTCATGATGCCGACCTTCGCCCGTCTGCTTGCCACTGCTGGCCTCACCCTGTGCGCCCTGCCGCTCCAGGCCGCGATCAGTTCCTTCGACATCGGCCCGGAAGGATGGTCCGCCGCCGGCGACGTGGAAGGAACCCTCGAATGGCGCGCCACCGGTGGAAATCCGGGCGGCCATGTCATCGTCGACGACCGGACGGTCGGTGGCGTCACCTACTACGTCGCGCCGATCGCTTTCCTCGGCAATCAATCCGCCGCGCTGGGAACGTCTCTGACTTTCGATCTGATGCAGGTGTATCCAGGATCCCCCAACCAGTTCGACTCGCCGGACGTGGTGCTGGAAGGCGGCGGGTTCACCCTGGTCTACGACACGCCGGTGAATCCGGGTAACGGGGTCTGGACTTCCTATTCCGTGCTTCTCGACGCGCCGGGCTGGAAGCTGGATTCCCTTTCCGGTGCGCAGGCCACCTCCGGCCAGTTCGCGGCCGTGCTGTCCGGTCTGACGGCGCTTCGCATCCGCGCGGAGTACCAGACCGGCGCTGATGTCGGTCATCTGGATAACGTGGCACTCGTGCCGGAGCCGGAAACCTGGGCGATGCTGGCAGTCGGGCTGCTTGCCGTTGGTATTGCCGGGCGGCGCGGCTGTTCGAGGTA
>CAZEDA010000349.1:0-4253 GCA_964510915.1 uncultured Rhodocyclaceae bacterium
CGCGCTCGGCGGTCGGTGTGGCCGCCCTGCCGCGGAACGTGGCTGTCGAGATCGAGTTCCTGTTCGCGGTGGCGGACGATCCCGGGAACGCCGGATGACCGAGGGTCGCCGGTCCAGTGAGCGCTCTGCAGTCGTGAGGCCGACGGGGGCTGCCTTCCGCGCGCCGGCCGCCACGCTGCGTTCCGTCGATGGGCGCGGTTCTGCACCGGAGTTTGCCCCGTGACGCCCTTTTCCCGCGTCGGAAACTGGTTTGCGAACCCGGGGGAATCTCGCGCTTCCCCGGAGGACGCGGACGCGCTGGATGCCGCTGCACTTCGGGCCGAGCAGGTCCGCGCGCTGGATGCCGGCGCCTGCACCGCCGTCTTTGCCAATGTGCTGGTGGGCCTGCTTTTCTGCGCCGTCCTCCATGCCGCGATTCCTGCAATGCGCCTGGTGGTCTGGTTTTCGGTGCTGGTCATCGCCCTCGGACTCCGGCTCACCGTGTCAAGGGAGTACCGGAGCCGATGCCCCGAGGTTTCCAAGGCGCCGCTGTGGGGTTCCGCGATGACCGTGCTCGTGGCGGCTACCGCCGGGTGCTGGGGCGCCGCGGGCTTCTGGCTCATGCCGGAAGCCCAGATCCATCAGGCTTTCGTCGGGTTCGTGCTGGCTGGCATGGTTGCCGGCGCGGTCTCCACCCTGGCGGTGTCTTTCCGGGCCTACGCGATGTTTGTCGGCCTGACGGTCTCACCCTTCGTGCTGCGTCAGATTCTGCTCGGCCAGTCGGACCCTCTCCATTTCGGGATGGCGGCCCTTGCCACGGTGTTCGCCCTGATCATGCTGATGGTCGGCGAGCGAATCTCGGGCACTTTCCGGACGGCCATGATCCTGCGGTACCGGGACGCGCGCCGGGCCTCGGAACTCGCTGCCTCCCACGCTGAGGTGCAGGCCGCGTTCGAATCGCTCCGTGAGGAGGTCTTCCAGCGTCGCGAGGCGCAGTCCCGGCTGCTCCAGTCGGAAGACCGGTTGCGTCTCTATGTGGAACAGTCGCCGGTCGCCCTGATCGAGTGGGATACGGCGTTCCGGGTGGTGGAATGGAACGCCGCTGCCACGAGTCTGTTCGGCTACTCCCGCGAGGAAGCCCTGGGGCGGACGGCGTCCGAGCTGATTGGGACCGTCGGCAGCTGCGAAGAGGTGTCCCGACTGTGGTCCGACGTGCTCCGGGAGCGGCGCGGTGCCACGATCCGTCTCCGCAACCGCACCCGAGCCGGTCAGGAGGTGGCCTGCGAATGGCATTACACCCCGCTGGTCGATGCCAGCGGGCACCTGAGGTCCGTCGCGAGCCTCGCCCTGGATGCGACGGAACGGCAACTTGTGGAAGGGCGGGTGGAGCGGCTGTCGTCCAGCGATTCGCTCACCGGTTTCGCCAACCGGACGCTTTTCATGCGGGAAGTGGCGCGGGCGGTCGACCGGCACCGCGGCGGCACCGGAAGGCTCGCGGCCATGGTTCTGGATCTCGACCGGTTCAAGCTGATCAACGAGTCCATGGGACATGAGTGTGGCGACCAGCTGCTCGTTCTGGCTGCCGAGCGCGTGCGCAGTGCGGTGCCCTCGGGGACACTCATCGCGCGATACGGGGAAGACGAGTTCGCGATCCTCCTCGACCCTGGCTCGGAGGACGTTCAGGCGCTGCTGCTTGCGCAGGGCGTCCTCGGCGCGTTCCATGCGCCCTTCGTCTTCGGGGGCCGAGAGGTCTTCCTGACCGTGAGCGTGGGGGTCGCCGTATTTCCCTACGACGGCGAGACGCCCGATGCGCTTCTGGAAAATGCCGGCGCTGCGCTCTCCCATGCCAAGCGGCGCGGTCGCGATAACGTCCAGTGCTATTCGGCCGAACTCACCCGCCGCGCCAAGGTGAGAGTCGGCTCGGAGACCCGACTGCGCCAGGCCTTCGAGCGGGAGGAGTTCACGCTCCTCTACCAGCCCGTGGTCGACCTGCATACGTCCATGATCGTGGGAGCCGAAGCCCTGCTGCGCTGGCGGCTCGCGGATCGCGGGCTGGTCTCGCCGGTCGAGTTCATTGAGGTGGCAGAGGAGAGCGGGCTGATCGTCCCCCTCGGGGAGTGGGCCTTGCGGAAGGCCTGCCGGGATGTGGCCGGATGGCAAACCTCCGGCAGCCCGGGTTGCCGGCTGTCGATCAATCTGTCGGCCCGGCAGTTCCGCCATCCCGGCGTCGTCGGGGCCATTCAGGTCGCGCTCGATGCCGCGGGCCTGCCGCCGTCGTCCCTCACCGTGGAACTGACGGAAACCGTGCTGATGGAGAACGATGCGCGCGGCCGGGGCGTACTGGAGCAGCTACGCGCTCAGGGCGCGCGCGTGGCGATCGACGATTTCGGCACCGGTTTCTGCGGGCTCGGCTATCTGCGGGACTTTCCCGTGGATGTACTCAAGATCGACCGGTCGTTCGTCAGGGACATCCCGATGAATGCCGCCGACGTCGCCATTGTGCGGGCCATCACAGCCATGGCGCGCAGCCTTCGGCTGCGGACGGTCGCGGAAGGCGTCGAATCGCCGGACCAGAAACTCTTCCTTGCTGCCGAGGGCTGTGACGAGGCGCAGGGATTTCTCTTCGGCCGCCCCATGGATGCCGCGCTGCTGGGTTCGCACCTCGCCGCGCAATCCGGGGCCGGCTTGTCCGATTCCAATAACTGATTGAGGAGAGGGGGACGCGATGCGTTACCGACCGCTCGGCAGCAGCAGCCTGAAGGTGTCCGAGATCTGTCTCGGCACCATGACTTTCGGCGAACAGAACACGGAACCCGAAGCGCACGCCCAGCTCGACCGGGCCTTCGCCCGGGGCGTGAACTTCATCGATACGGCCGAGATGTATCCGGTCCCTCCCAACGCCGAGACGCAGGGCCGCACGGAGTCCTACGTGGGAACCTGGCTGGCGCGCCAGCCGCGCGACCGCGTGATCCTGGCGACCAAGCTCACAGGTCCCGGGCGAGGGTTCGCCTGGGTACGGGGCGGAAGGCTCTCTATCGATGCGAAAGGCGTGGCCGAAGCGATCGAAGGCAGTCTCAAGCGTCTGCGGACGGATTACGTGGATCTGTACCAGATCCACTGGCCCGACCGGTACGTGCCCTCGTTCGGCAAGATTCACTACGACCCTTCCCAGGAGCGCGACTCGATCCCCATCGACGAGCAGGTGGCGGCGCTGGGCGGACTCGTCCGGGCGGGAAAAGTCCGCTACATCGGTCTCAGCAATGAAACGCCCTGGGGGGTGATGGAGTTCCTGCGGGCAGCAAAGGAGCAGGGGCTGCCGGCCATCGCATCCATCCAGAATGCGTACAACCTCCTGAACCGGACCTTCGAGGCCGGGCTGTCCGAGATCACCCGGCAGTGCAACGTCCCGCTGATTCCCTACAGCCCCCTGGGCTTCGGACATCTCACCGGAAAGTATCTGGACGGCGGCGGGCCGGCGTCTGCCCGGCTGGTTCGGTTCCCCCCGTTCGGCCAGCGCTACCAGAAGCCGAACGTGGACAGCGCGGTCCGTTCCTACACCGAACTCGCCCGCAGCCGGGGCATGAGCCCGGCCACGTTAGCGCTTGCTTTCGTGAATTCCCGGTGGTTCGTGGCGAGCACGATCATCGGCGCGACCAGTATCGAGCAGTTGGAGGAGAACATCGCTTCCGCGGACGTCACGCTCGATCAGGAAACGCTGGACGCCATCGAGCGCATCCATCTCGGAAACCCGAACCCGGCCGTGTAAGGTTTTTCGGTCCGGCCTGCGGCGCCTTCCCGACGCGCTCAGCGGGCCGGATCCTTCCGGCATGGGAAGCGTCGGGAGGCAAGTAACTGGTTTGTTGAGAGTTTGTTGTCCGGCTTCAGATGGGTCGGGCCGGTGCGACAACCTGATCGGGCGCTGCCGAGGCTCACTCCGGGCGGGGAAATGCTCCGGATTCATTGACAGCCCGCGCGGCCATCAAGATAATTGCGCGTTTCGTCGGAGGGGTTCCCGAGCGGTCAAAGGGAGCAGACTGTAAATCTGCCGGCTCTGCCTTCGAAGGTTCGAATCCTTCCCCCTCCACCACTCAGGCGTTCGTTGCGTTCACCATTTCGGTTGGCGCAGGGGAGTTGCCGGGACGATGTTCCGGGTCTCGAGTGGAGGAAAAACAGGCAGTTGCGGTGCGGTAGTCGGTGTCCGGCGAACGCCGGGCAGGTAAAGGCGGGTGTAGCTCAATGGTAGAGCAGAAGCCTTCCAAGCTTACGACGAGGGT
>CAZEDA010000350.1:0-4252 GCA_964510915.1 uncultured Rhodocyclaceae bacterium
CACCTTCCAGAACCTGGCGCTGTTCAAGGGCATGAGCGTGCTCGACAACATCATGTCCGGCCGCAACCTGAAGATGAAGACCAACATCTTCCAGCAGGCCATCCGCTGGGGCGCGGCCGAGCGCGAGGAGACCGAGCACCGCGAGTTCGTCGAGAAGATCATCGACTTCCTCGAGATCCAGGCCTACCGCAAGACGCCGGTGGGCCGCCTGCCCTACGGCCTGCAAAAGCGCGTGGACCTGGGCCGCGCGCTCGCGATGGAGCCGCAGGTGCTGCTGCTGGACGAGCCGATGGCCGGCATGAATGTCGAGGAGAAGCAGGACATGTGCCGCTTCGTGCTCGACGTCAACGACGAGTTCGGCACCACCATCGTCCTGATCGAGCACGACATGGGCGTGGTGATGGACGTCTCCGATCGCGTGGTGGTGCTGGACTACGGCAAGAAGATCGGCGACGGGACCCCCGCCGAGGTGCGCGCCAACCAGGCCGTGATCGACGCGTACCTTGGGGTGGCGCATTGAGCGCGGCGGAACGATGACGATGAGCGGGGGAGACATGACAGTGAAGGGTGAACGGTGAAGGGTGACCGGATACAGCGCGGGGTGAGATTCGGAGTCGCGTGCTGCGACATCGGTGCGTCGCGCGCGGCCCTCCCGGTCGCGGCCCCTTTCATCACCCTTCACCCTTCACCCTTCACAGCGGGCCCCGAGGGCCCGGCTGGCCCCACGGGCCCCGCAACCCCCGCCGCCACGGACTGACGCCATGCAATTCTTCTTCGAAGTCCTCATCGGCGGTCTGCTCGCGGGCGTGATGTACTCCCTCGTGGCGCTCGGCTTCGTGCTGATCTACAAGGCTTCCGGGGTGTTCAACTTCGCGCAGGGGGCGATGGTGTTCCTCGCGGCGCTCACGTTCGTCGGCCTGCAGGAGAAGTTCGGATTGCCGCTATGGGGAGCGTTCCCGCTCACCCTGGGCGTGATGGTGCTGCTCGGCATCGGCATCGAGCGCGTGGTGCTGCGGCCCCTCGTGAACCAGCCGCAGATCACGCTGTTCATGGCGACCATCGGGCTCGCATTCTTCCTGGAAGGCGTCGCCCAGCTCGTGTGGGGCACCGAAGTGCGGCGCCTCGACCTCGGTCTGCAGGACGAGCCCATCGAATCCGTGATGGAGAGCTTCAACCTGCTCATCAGCAAGTTCGACCTGGTGGCGGCTCTGGTGGCCGGCCTGCTGGTGGCGGTGCTGGCAGTGTTCTTCAACAAGACGCGCATCGGTCGTGCTCTGCGCGCCGTGGCGGATGATCACCAGGCGGCTCTTGCCGTGGGCATTCCGCTCAAGCAGATCTGGGCGATCGTGTGGTCCGTGGCAGGGTTCGTCGCCCTGGTGGCCGGATTGCTCTGGGGGGCGCGCAACGGCGTCCAGTTCGCGCTCACGTTCGTGGCGCTGAAGGCCCTGCCGGTGCTGATCCTCGGCGGCTTCGAATCCGTGCTCGGCGCCATCGTCGGCGGCCTCATCATCGGCGCGTCCGAGAAGCTGGCGGAAGTCTACGTGCCCTCCCTGATGAGCGACTTCCTGCTGAAGCACTACGACATCTCGATCAATCTCGCGGGCATCGAAGGGTGGTTCGCGTACATGCTGGCGCTCGTGTTCCTGCTCGTGCGCCCCGAGGGACTGTTCGGCGAGCGGCACATCGACCGCGTATGACGAGCCTGCCCCCGGTTACCCGCCCCTAGCCTCCCGCCCCCGACCAAGATGCTCTACCGCGAATCCGGCCAGTTCAAGACGAGCTACGCTGCCGACCAGCAGCTGTTCCCGATCCTGCAGGACCGGATCGGCGTGCTCACGCTGCTCGCCGTCGCGCTCGTTGCCGTGCCGCTCCTGGCGAGCGACTACTGGCTCACGGCCATTCTCATTCCGTTCCTCGTGTTCGCACTCGCAGCGCTTGGGCTCAACATTCTCACCGGGTACGCCGGCCAGCTGTCCCTCGGCACGGCCGCGTTCATGGCGGTGGGCGCCTTCGCGGCATACAACTTCCAGCTCCGCGTGCCGGGCATTCCGATCCTCGTGTCCTTCGCCCTGGGCGGGCTGACGTCGGCAGCGGTCGGCGTGCTGTTCGGGCTGCCCAGTCTTCGCATCAAGGGCTTTTATCTGGCCGTGGCGACGCTTGCCGCGCAGTTCTTCATCCCCTGGCTGCTGGTGAAGGTGAGCTGGTTCTCGAACAACAGCTCCTCGGGCGTGATCACGGCGCAGCCGGTCGAGATCCTCGGGTTCGTGTTCGATACGCCGGTGCGCAAGTACCTGCTCGTGCTGATCGTCGTTTCGCTGATGGCACTCGCCGCGAAGAACATGGTGCGAAGTGCGATCGGCCGGGCGTGGATGGCCGTGCGCGACATGGACGTCGCGGCCGAGGTGATCGGCATCCGCATCATGCAGACGAAGCTCATCGCCTTCGCGGTGAGCTCCTTCTATTGCGGCGTGGCCGGTGCCCTCTACGCCTACGCCTACCTGGGCAGCGTGGAACCCGATGGCTTCAACCTCGACCTGTCGTTCCGGATTCTCTTCATGATCATCATCGGCGGGGTCGGGAGCATCATGGGCTCGTTCCTCGGAGCGGCCTTCATCACCCTGCTGCCGATTTTCCTGGACATCGTGCTGACCGACGGCGCCATCTGGCTCGGGCTCAACCTGCCCTCGGGGACGACGTCCATGGCGCAGCTGGTGGTGTTCGGCGCGCTGATCATCTTCTTCCTGATCGTGGAGCCGCTGGGCCTTGCCCGGCTGTGGCAGATCGCGAAGGAGAAGCTCAGGCTGTGGCCGTTCCCGCACTAGGAACGACCCGCGCAGGGTTCGCGGCGCGTTTGCGGCCCGAGACGACGTCAACGCGATGGCGGGCAGGGGCCGTTGAGGACAAAGGCAGCGCTCCGGGGGTCCGGAGCGACGAGGCAAACTCAGAAGGAGGACGCATCATGGCTTGGAAGAAGACGGTGGCAGCGGCGGTCGCGGCAATCGCGTGCATCGCGGGCAGCCCGGGTGCAATCGCCCAGCAGGCCGGCACCCAGTTCATCGGCATCACCGGCTACCGGGTCGGCCCCTACGGCGCCAACGGCGCGGCGTTCTTCGGTGGCTTCCTCGACTACCTGCAGCTCATCAACCAGCGCGATGGCGGCGTCAACGGCATCAAGCTCTCGTGGGAAGAATGCGAGACGGAGTACAACAACGCCAAGGGCGTGGAGTGCTACGAGCGGCTCAAGACGAAGTCGGCCACGGGCCCGACGGCCATCCACCCCATGTCGACGGGCATCACCTACGCCATCATCGACAAGGCGCCGACCGACAAGATTCCGCTCATCACGTTCGGCTACGGCCGCACCGACGCCACCGACGGCCGCGTGTTTCCGTGGGTGTTCCCGATCATGTCCAACTACTGGGACGCGGCCACGGGCATCGTGAAGTTCATCGCCACGAAGGAAGGCGGCGATGGCAGCCTCAAGGGCAAGAAGATCGTTCTGCTCTATCACGACTCGGCCTACGGCAAGGAGCCCCATGCGGTGCTCGAGGCGGAAGCCAAGAAGCTCGGCTTCGAACTCAAGATGATCCCGGTGCCGCATCCCGGCAACGAGCAGCAGTCGCAGTGGCTGCAGATCCGCCAGTACAAGCCCGACTGGGTGATCAACTGGGGCTGGGGCGTGATGTCCGCCACGGCATTGCAGACCGCGCAGAAGGTCGGGTTCCCGCGCGAGAAGATGGTCGGCAACTGGTGGGCCGGTTCCGAAGTGGACACCGAAGCCGCCGGCCCCGCCGCCAACGGCTACTACGCCGCCAGCCTGAACCTCGGCGGCAAGGGCTACCCGGTGGTCCAGGACATCGAGAAGATCGTCTACGGCAAGGCCAAGGTCGGCAGCAACCCCAAGCTGATCGGCACCGTGCTGTGGAATCGCGGTGTGGCCGCGGCGATGTTCACGGTCGAGGCCGTGCGCAAGGCGCAGGAGAAGTACGGCAAGAAGCCCGTCACGGGTGAGCAGGTGCGGTGGGGTCTCGAGAACCTCAACATCGATGCCGGGCGTCTCAAGGCCCTGGGCTTCAACACGATGCTGCCGCCCATCAAGGTCTCGTGTCAGGACCACGGCGGGTCGGGTCAGGTCCGCTTCCAGCAGTGGATGGGCAACGAGTGGAAGTCGGCCTCCGACTGGATGAAGGGCGACAGCGCGCTCGTGCGCAAGATGATCGAGGACTCCGCCGCCAAGTACGCCGCGGAGAAG
>CAZEDA010000351.1:0-3075 GCA_964510915.1 uncultured Rhodocyclaceae bacterium
TTGGGGTCGACATCCACTCCCGTGACGGCGCCAGCGCCGAGCTTGCGCGCGGCAATCGCGAGAATGCCCGAGCCGCAGCCGTAGTCGAGCACCGAGACGCCGGGCTCCAGATACCGGTCGAGCCATTCGAGACACAGCCGGGTGGTGGGGTGGCTGCCGGTGCCGAACGCGAGACCCGGATCGAGCCGGATGACGACTGCCTCCGGATCTTCGGGAGGTTCATGCCATGTGGGTACGATCCAAAGACGCCGGCCGATCGGAATGGGGCTGAACTGATTCTGGGTCTGCCGGACCCAGTCCTGTTCCAGGACAGGGTCGATTTCGGCGGGCGGGAGCGCGAGACCGATGGCCTCGCAGGCATCCGCCAGGGCCGCCGGGACGTCGGCATCCTCGGGGAAGAGCGCAGCGATTCCGGTTTCGGGCCAGGCGCGGGCGTCGGCGCCGGGTTCCCCGAAGATTGGCTTTTCCTCGTCGGTTCCGAAGGCCGCATCCCCGGCATCGACCGACAGCGCCCCGGCTTCGAGGAGGGCGTCGCCGATGGCGTCGGCCTCCTCGGCTCGGACCGTGATGCGGAGACGTTGCCAGGCCATCGTCGCGGTTCCGGGGAGGCGCCGCGTCAGTCGCCGCGGTTGGCCTGGGCGAGCTTCTGCTCGAGGTAGTGGATGCTGGTGCCGCTGCGCAGGAAAGCGCTGTCCAGCATGATCTCCTGATGCAGGGGCAGGTTGGTCTGGATGCCCTCCACCACCATTTCCGAGAGGGCGGTACGCATCCGCGCGATGGCCTGTTCCCGGGTGGCGCCGTAGGCGATCAGCTTGCCGATGAGAGAGTCGTAGTGCGGCGGCACCACGTAGTTGGCAAAGGCGTGGGAGTCGACTCGGATGCCGGGACCGCCAGGGGCATGCCACGACACGATCCGGCCCGGCGACGGCGTGAACTTGAACGGATGCTCGGCGTTGATGCGGCACTCGATGGCGTGGCCCCGGAACTCGATGTCACGCTGGCGGAAGGGCAGCTTCTCTCCGGCCGCGATGCGCAACTGCGCCTGCACGATATCGATGCCGGTGATCATCTCCGTGACCGGGTGCTCCACCTGGACCCGCGTGTTCATCTCGATGAAGAAGAACTCGCCTTTCTCGTACAGGAACTCGAAGGTGCCGGCGCCTCGGTAGGCGATCTTGCGGCACGCCTCCGCGCATCGGTCGCCGATCTTCGTCACTTCCCGGGGCGTCAGGCCGGGTGCGGGCGCTTCCTCGATGACTTTCTGGTGGCGGCGCTGCATGGAGCAGTCGCGCGTGCCCAGGGACACGGCATTGCGGTGCTCGTCCGCGAGGACCTGGACTTCGATATGGCGAGGGTTCTCGAGGAACTTCTCCATATAGACGGTCGGATTGCCGAAGGCCGCGCCGGCTTCGGATCGGGTCGTGTTGACCGCGTTCAGCAGCGCTGCCTCGGTGTAGACGACGCGCATCCCCCGTCCGCCACCGCCCCCGGCGGCCTTGATGATCACGGGATAGCCGATGCTCCGGGCGATCTTCACGATCTCGGCAGGGCTGTCCGGGAGCGAACCTTCCACCCCCGGGACGACCGGCACGCCGGCCTTCTGCATTGCCTGCTTGGCGCTCACCTTGTCGCCCATCAGCCGGATGGTGTCCGGGCGGGGGCCGATGAACACGAAACCGCTCTTCTCCACGCGTTCCGCGAAATCCGCGTTCTCGGACAGGAATCCGTAGCCCGGGTGAATGGCCTCGGCGTCCGTGACCTCGGCCGCGCTGATGATGGCCGGGATGTTCAGATAACTCTGCTGCGAAGGCGCCGGGCCGATGCACACCGACTCGTCCGCCAGACGCACGTACTTGGCGTCCGCATCGGCTTCGGAGTGGACCGCAACGGTTTTCACACCGAGTTCCCGGCAGGCGCGCTGGATTCGCAACGCGATCTCGCCCCGGTTGGCGATCAGAATCTTCTCGAACATGGTTCGCGTATCCGTTGACGATGGGGGCCGGCCGACGGGCTGGCGCCGGAGGGGCGGACTCAGCCGATGATGACCAGCGGCTCGCCGTATTCGACCGGCTGCCCGTTTTCCACGAGGACCGCCTTCACCACGCCGGCCTGGTCGGACTCGATCTCGTTCAGGAGCTTCATCGCTTCGATGATGCACAAAGTGTCGCCCACGGCGACGGTCTGGCCCACTTCCACGAAGGGTTTGCCCCCGGGCGAGGCGGACCGGTAGAAGGTCCCCACCATGGGCGATTTCACCCGGTGGCCTTCGGCTTCTGCGGGGGCTTCCTCGACAGCGGCGGCGGCTGCGGCAGCCGCGCCGGCCGGGGCACCGGCGACCATCGGCATTGCCATGGCCGCGGGGGCGACGTTGAGGTGCTGCGGGGCAGCTACGGTCGTCATCATGTTGCGGGAGATGCGAACCCGTTCTTCGCCTTCGGTGATCTCCAGTTCGGAGATGCCGGACTTCTCGACCAGGTCGATCAGGGCTTTTACTTTGCGCAGGTCCATGGGGGTCTTCCGGTCAGATTCGCGCGAGGGCGTAATCCATCGCCAGTTCGTAGCCCTTCGCGCCGAGGCCGCAGATCATT
Source organism: uncultured Rhodocyclaceae bacterium (assembly GCA_964510915.1). GTDB lineage: Bacteria > Pseudomonadota > Gammaproteobacteria > Burkholderiales. Next base: position 2,589 of record CAZEDA010000351.1, read on the forward strand.
CCGACCGCGATGTCGGTGAAGTACGAATGGTGACGGAACGCCTCTCGGGCAAACACGTTGCTGAGATGAACTTCGATGAACGGGACGCGAACTGCCGATATCGCGTCGCGAAGTGCCACGCTGGTGTGGGTGAACGCAGCGGGGTTGAGGATCAGGAAGTCCGCCGGCCGATCGAACAGGCTCTGGACCTTGCCGACAAGTTCGGCTTCAGCGTTGCTCTGGAAGGCCTCGAACTCGACCCCGGCGGCGGCGGCTTTAGCGGCCAGAACGGCATGGATGTCCGCAAGTGTGGTGGTCCCGTACTTCTCGGGTTCCCGCTTTCCCAGCAGGTTCAGATTCGGCCCCTGCAACACGAGAATGCGGCTCATCCCGGACCTCCCTGCATTGGGACAATGCTCGGATAACAAGATGTCATCGAACCAGTTTGCCGCAGTTCGAACCGACTTGTCCAGAAAAAGGCTTGATTTCTAGTGTTTTGAGAGATTTC
>CAZEDA010000351.1:3175-4249 GCA_964510915.1 uncultured Rhodocyclaceae bacterium
TCGGATAGTTGATCCCGGCTTCCTGCGCGTACTGCCGGACCTTGTCCGCTTCATCGATCGCAACACCGACGAACTGCACGCCTTTGGCCTCCAGCGCGGTCTGCATCCTGATGAACTCCGGAATCTCCTTGCGGCAGGGCGCGCACCACGTGGCCCAGAAGTTCACGACCATGACCTTGCCCTGCCATTGGCTCAGCGATGACTTGCCGCCGGCCATGTTGGCAAGTTCGGTCTTGAGTGCCGCGTGCGGGCCAGCGTCCGTCGCCACGGAGCGAACCCCGGCACCGCTGACTTCCGGTTCGGGGTGACTGTTGAAGTAGAAGCCGGTGGCAAGAGCGATCAGGGCCACGGCGACGAACAGGAAACCTTTCTGCAGGGAGTTCATGGATGTTGGATCTGTGGAAGGGACGCCAGTCCCGAAAGGAGAAAAGTACCGGTTGGCTTCCGGCCGAAAGGATCGGTCAGGGCTTTCCGCCCAGTTCCTCGAGCAACGAACGGCCGCCGGGCGCGCGGGTCGCCGGTGTCGAAACCGGGCCGCCGCCGTTCACCACCGTCAGACGTTCCTGCCGTGGGGTGTAGCAGACCCCGGCATCGGCACAGCCCTGGGAAACGGTGTTCAGGGTCAGTTGCTCCGGCGGAACGCCCGATGCGAGGGTCAGCTTGATCTCGACCGAGCCGCGGTAGACCTCCACGCGGCCGAAGAATTCGTCCTTGCGAATCTCCCCGCGCGGCAGGACGGGCTTCGCGAGCTTCACGCCGCCGGAATCGGTGCTGAACCGGAGCTTGTCCCGGTACAGGTAGTAGCCATCGGCGACATCGAACCGCACCACGATCGTCCTGCCGTCGTACCGGGCAGTCATCGGGAACGCCCGGGCTGCGTCGAGAAGCTCGCCTTCCGCGGCATCGAGGGAGGCGCTGCCTAGGCTGGCGAGTACGAGCACGGCGGAGAGCAGCGCGCGCCTTCGTCGGTCTTGGAGCTTCATCGCGGGAGGTTCATTCGGCAAGCGATCCCGTGGCTGGTACGGGGGAAGTCTCTGCCCGGATCCAGGCGACATAGGCGTCCAGCCCCCGCAC
>CAZEDA010000352.1:0-4235 GCA_964510915.1 uncultured Rhodocyclaceae bacterium
TCAGGAGATCGGCGCCCAGACACCGGAGTCCAGACATCGTGCGGTCGAACCACACCCTCCTGCCCTGCCTGCTGGCGGCGGCGCTCTTCCTCGGCAGTCAATCCCCGGTCTTCGCGGGGTCCGACAAGGCGGTCTCCTTCTACCAGGACGCGACCTCGCGATTCGAAAAGAAGGATCTTCAGGGCGCGATCGTTCAGCTCAAGAATGCCCTTCAGGCCGATCCGGGCATGCTTGCCGCCCAACTGATGTTGGGAAAGGTGTACCTCGCGGACTCCCAGCCGGAGGGCGCCCAGGAAGCGTTCGAGAAGGCGCTTCGCCTTGGCGTCGACCGCGGGGAAGTCACGATTCCGCTGGGACACGCTCTCCTGCGGCAGGGTAAGGGTGCCGAATTCCTGGAGCGGTTCAACGGCGACGTGCTGTCCGGCGCCGTGCGGGCGGAGTATCTGGTCCTTCGGGGTCATGCGCTGCGGCAAGGCAACGATCCTGACGGGGCCATGCGATCGTTCGAAGAGGCCATGAATCTCGATCCGCGCTCTGTGGAAGCACCGCTGTCCGCCGCGGATCTGCTGGTTGCACGAGGGCGTGCCGCCGATGCCTTGCGCATGGTGGATCGCGCCCAGGCCATCGCTCCCGACGACCCCAAGGCATGGCACGTTCGCGGCAACACACTTCAGGCGCAGGGTGCGCTTTCTCCCGCCATCGATGCCTTCGGTAGAGCCGTCGCGATCGAACCGAAGTATGCCGACGCACGCATCGCGCGACTGTCGCTTCTGATCAGTGCCGGGCGCTCGAAGGAAGCGGCAGACGACATCGCCTATCTCTCGAAGGAGTCACCCAAGGAGCCGCGAGCCAACTACCTGAAAGCGGTCTACCTGGCCCAGCAAGGCGATGCGGATGGTGCGCGCGCTGCCCTCACCGTCGCGGGAGATCTGCTGGCACCCGCCGCGCCGGAGCTTCTCAAGACGCGTGCCCCGGAACTGCTTCTGCTCGCGGGGACCGTGTTCCACGGACTCAACCAGCTGGAGAGGGCGCAGGCCTACCTGGAGGCTTTCATTGCGGTCGCGCCAAATCACCTTCCCGCGCGAAAGCTTCTGGGAACGGTGTTCCTGGAAAGACGAGACTTCAATCGTGCGCTGAAGCAGCTGGAAAGTGTGGAGCGCATCACGCCGGACGATCCGCAATTGCTCGCGTTGCTGGGCGGGACTTACCTGGGGATGGGCAAGTCCGAGGCCGCAACGCGCAAGCTGCAGCGTGCTATCGATCTGGGCGCGACCACTCCCGACGTGCAGGGGTGGCTGGGAATGGGCATGGTGCAGGGCGGACAGACGGCCGCCGGAATCCGGCAGATGACCACTGCGGTCGACAAGGCTCCCGGCAACAGCGGGCTCGCCCTCGCGCTGGCGATGACCTACATGCAGCAGCGGGAACCACGCAAGGCGATCCCGGTTCTGCGCAAGGCATTGCAGGCGTCCCCCGCAAACCCCCTTCTGCTGAATGCGCTGGGCGCCGCGGGCAGCGCTGCCGGCGACCTCGCTCTGGCGAGGCGGAGCTACGAGGAGGCGGCCGTCGCCAATCCCAGATTCGAGCCGGCGCGTCTCAACCTTGCGAAGCTGGACATCGCGGAGCGCAAGTTCGACGCTGCGAGCGCTCGCCTGATGGCACTCCTCAAGGCGAACCCGAAGTCTGTCGAGGCCATGCGCGAGTTTGCTCAGCTCGAGTTCCTTCGCAGCCGAAACAAGGAAGCTCAGGCATGGATGGAAAAGGCCTACAACACGAATCCCCGCGATCTGGTGATCGCCACTGACTTCGTCGATTTTCTGGTCAACACAGGCGCCTATGCAAAGGCGGTCGAGATCGGTCGGTCCACCGAGGCGCGATACCCGGAGAATCTGGATGCACTGGTGAGTCTCGGCAAAGCCCTGGTGGCTGCCGGCGACAGCGCGGGAGCCAAGAATCTGCTGGGCAAGATGACCCGCCTCGCGAACTTCGATCCGGGTCGTCAGTATCAGATCGCCCAGTTGCAACTCCTGTCTGGGAATGCAAGCGGCGCGGCATACAGCCTCGAAAAGGCGTTGTCGGAAAGCCCGGACTATCTGCCCGCGAAAGTGCTGATGGTCGATGTGGAACAGGCGCTCGGCCAGGAAGGTGCTGCGGAGACTCGTGCTCTGGCCCTCCTCAAGTCAAATCCGGAACTCCCGCGTCTGCACCGCAGCCTCGGTGACATCCGGATGCGCATGGGCCGCTTCGCCGAGGCCGCCGACAGCTACCAGCGCGCCCTGTCGAAGGAGCCCATCACGGACAACGCGGTGCGCTATCTCACGGCTCAGCTTCGAGGCGGAAACGCCGCGAAGGGACTGGACTTCATGCGCGGATGGGTTGCCCAGCATCCGGCCGATCGAGCCGCGGCGCGAGCGCTGGGTGAGGCACATCTTCGCGCCGGACAGTATCCTGCGGCACGAAAGGTCTTTGAATCCCTTCTCGCCAAGGGAGACGATCCGCAAGTGCTCAACAGCCTCGCCGCGTCGTTGCTCCTCGACGGAAAGACCCAGGACGCATTGACCACAGCCAAACGCGCTCTCGCGCTGTCGCCGGGGGATCCCGCAATTCTTGACACTACCGGTTGGGCGCTCGTGCGGACCGGGGATCTCGAACTGGGCATCAAGCACTTGAGAGAAGCCAGGCTGCGCTTACCTCGAGATGGCGAAATACGCTACCACTTGGCTTTCGCGTATCACAAGGCGGGACGCATCCAGGAGGCCAAGGACGAAATGCGCGAAGGTCTTCGCCTCGCGTCGGACTTCCCGGAAGCAGGCGATGCGAAAGCGCTGGCCAAACAGCTGGAACTGCTCTGATCGAGCCGTCGGCGTAGCTGACACCCGCCGAATCCAAGAATCGCCGATGCTGGAAAGCGCTTTCTGGTTCATGACGTTGCGGCAACAGGCGCGATTTCTGCAGAAGAGAGTGGGACGGGAAGTCCCACCATTGCATTAAAGACTCCGAAGGAGCACCGAGATGTTGAAAGTACCTTTCAAGACCATAGGCCTCGCAGGTGTCCTGCTTCTGGCCGCCGCCGAGGCGCAGAGCGCGACCACCTGGAGGTTCGATGTTCCTCCGCCCGGAACCGATCCCTGCGCGCAAAGCGCGGTTGCGACCACCTCGGGTGGTGTGACAACCTACCCCTTCGGCAACAACATCTTCTGCACGCCGGTTGGTGGTGGCGCGCCGACCGCTACCGCGACGGCCTGGTCGAATTCCGCCGGCGCGGCCACCAGCACCGCAGGCAACACTACGCTCGAGAACGCCTATATCACGGTCTATCAGAACTCGACTGGCACATCTCCTTCAGGTATCGGGATCACCAACCGATTGGTCGGGACGACGTCTGACCCGGGAGAGGCAGCTTCGCCTGAGCATGCAATCGACAACAATGCGACGGGTACCACGACCAGTACGTACACCGATCCGGACTTCGGCCGCTACGACATGGTGCTCCTGGACTTCAGCACCAAGGTCAACCTGACCGGTCTTTCCATCGGGTGGTACAGCACCGATGTGGATATCACCGTGATGGCCTTCGACCCCACTTCTGCCGCGCAAACTTCGTCTCTGGCTGGCAAGAAGTACACGCAGCTTACATCTTCGGGTTGGAGCATCGTCGGGCACTATGCGAACCTCACGTCGACGAACACCGTGTACAACCTCGCCGGCCGCAGCAACGCGCAAGGGACAGACTCTGTGAATGCGTCGAAAACCGGGGTCGAGTCGCGCTACTGGCTGATCGGCGCGTACAACCCGACCGTCGGAGCGGTAGGCACCAGCGGCAGCAACAGCGGCCTGAACGCCGGCAACGACTACTTCAAGCTTCTGTCGGTGGTTGGTAACCCGACCTCGCCGCCGGCGCCTCCCGGGAATGTTCCCGAGCCGGCGTCTCTCGCTCTGATCTTTGCGAGCGCTGTCGGATTCGGTGCCCTGCGGTCTCGGCGTCGCAAGTAACCGCAACGTAAGTCAAGGCAGTTCTCAACGCCCCGATTCATGTCGGGGCGTTGTGCTATGTGGCATCTACTTTTTCTGTGCGGCCGCCTTGAGCTCTCCAAGCTGCGCTTCGAGATCCTCCACCCTTCCCTGAAGCGCATTGAGGAGACTGTTGACTCTCGCGACGTTGAAGTACGACACGCTCTCTGCGGGCGCATCCAGGGTATTGCCATAGCCCAGCCACGATGAGTCGTACACGCGGA
>CAZEDA010000353.1:0-4226 GCA_964510915.1 uncultured Rhodocyclaceae bacterium
CTGCTATGATCCGCGGCATTTCCTGAAAGGGGCGAGCCGTGACCGGCAGCGGGCTTCTGGCAGTGGGGGTGGGGGCGGTCCTCGGTGCGTGGCTTCGATGGGCGCTCGGCCTTGCGCTGAATGCCGTCAATCCGTCACTGCCGATCGGCACACTCGTCGCCAATCTCGTGGGCGGCTATCTCATCGGCGTCGCGGTGCAGTGGCTAGGACTGCGGGCCGATCTTCCGCCGGAGGTGCGCCTGCTCGTGGTCACCGGCTTCCTCGGCGCGCTCACCACGTTCTCGACGTTCTCGGCCGAAGCGGTCAATCTGCTCTCGCGGGGCCAGTTCGGCTGGGCGCTGGCCCATTCCGGCGTGCACCTGCTGGGTTCCCTTTTCTGCACCTATCTCGGCATCCAGACCGTGAAAACGCTCGCGGCCTGAGCGCCTTCCTCCCATCGTCGCGCAGCGTCCGAGGCGCCCGGGCGCCGCGACCAGACTCTCCCGAGAGGACCGAACCGAATCATGAGTGACCCGCTTCGCACACTGACCGGCCGCGCGGCCTTCCTGGAACTGCTTGCCTCCGAAGGCGTCGACACGATGTTCGGCAACCCCGGCACGACCGAGCTTGCCATCATGGAGGCCCTGGGCGAGCAGTCGCGCATCGACTACGTGCTGGGTCTGCAGGAATCCGTGGTCGTCGCCATGGCGGACGGCTACGCACGGGCGAGCGGCCGGCTCGCCGCGTGCAACGTCCATGTCGCGCCCGGTCTCGGCAATGCGATGGGGTCCATCTACAACGCCAAGTTCTACGGCTCCCCCGTACTCGTCACCGCGGGTCAGCAGGAGCAGGGGCACGGCCTCATGGAGCCGCTGCTGTACGACCCGCTCGTGCCCATCGCGCAGCCGCTCGTGAAGTGGGCCGTCGAGTGCACGCGGGTGGAGGATCTGCCGCGCATCATTCGCCGCGCTGCGAAGGTCGCGCTCACGCCCCCGACCGGCCCGGTGTTCCTCAGCCTGCCGGGCGACGTGCTCGATGGCGAGGCCGCGCTGGATCTCGGCGCCCCCACGCGAGTGGAACTGGGCGTGCGGCCGGACGACGTCGTGCTGAATCGCCTGGCCGACCGCCTGCTGCAGGCCCGCAACCCAGTGCTGATCGCCGGGCACGAACTCGCGGTGCGGGATGCCTTGGACGACGCGGCCTCGCTGGCCGAGACCCTGGGCGTACCGGTCCTCCAGCAGACGGTGCCGTACGCCGCGCAGTTCCGGTCCGAGCATCCGGCCTTCCTGGGCGCCTTGACGCGCAACCAGCAGCAGGTACGCGCCGCGCTCGAACCCTACGACATGCTCGTGTTCCTGGGTTCGGACGTGCTGCGCATGTCGGTGCACAGCCCGATCGATGCGATGCCGCCCGGCCGCGCCGTGATCCAGATCGCCGAGCGCGACTGGGAGCTGGGCAAGAACTACCCCGCCGAAATCGCCGTCCGTGCGGACGTAGGCACGACTCTCCGGGCGCTCGTGGAAGTCCTTCGTGCCAGGATGGATGCTCCGGCGCGGGAGGCTGCGGCAGGGCGCCTGCGCGCCATCGCCGAAGACAACTGGACCGTCCGCCGGGCGAGGGCGGTGGGGGAAGCCCTAAAGTTGTCGGGGCAGATGCCGTTGGCAACCTCTTATCTGTCCAAGGTGCTTTCGGATGCCATCCCCGACGACGCTGTGGTCTTGGAGGAAGCTCTCACCACCGGCTTTCCTCTGCTCGGTTTCCTGCGGCTGCGGGACAGCCGGAGCTTCTACGGCCTCGCGTCCGGAGGGATCGGGTTCGCCATGGGCGGTGCCGTCGGCATCAGCCTGGCGCTGCCCGATCGTCCCGTCGTCGCGCTCGTCGGCGATGGCAGTGCGATGTATTCCATCCAGGCGCTCTGGACAGCTGCCCACCTGGAGCGTCCGATCACCTATGTCATCGCGAACAACCGCAGCTACCGCATTCTCAAGGAACGCCTCAAGGCCTTCCGGGGCACCGATCGATTCATCGGCATGGACCTCCGGGACCCGCCCATCGATTTCGTCGCGCTCGCCACTTCCATGGGCGTGCGTGCCCGCCGGATCGAGCATCCGGACGAGTTCGAGCCGGCCCTGCGGGAGGCCTCGCGCAGCGGCAAGACGTGGCTTCTGGACGTTCCCGTCGCGGACGGCTTCGGCGGCTGATCGCGTACCGGGCCACGCCGGGAGGGCTTCGCGATGATGGAAGCCCAGGCAGCCGCCCAGGCCGTGCGGACACGGCCTCCCATCCTGGCCTTGCCGGCCGAGGACGAACGCACGCTCGACGCCCTGTTCGGAGACTGGGAACGGCTCGCGCGGACGGAGCACTCGATGCCGCCCGTGTCGCCGCTCACCTTCAAGCTGCTTCGCGTGGACCGCGACGCGCCGCTCGCCGTGGCAGAGGTGACCGAGATCGTGGAAAGCGATCCGATTCTCACGGCGCGTCTGCTCGGCCTCGCGAATTCCGCGATTCACATGCGTGGCGGCAAGCCGATCACCGACGTGAAGTCGTCGATCATCCGCCTCGGGCTCTACAACGCGTTCGAGGCCACCTTCACGCAGCTCTTCGGTCTGTGGGTACGGCACGCGTCGCGCATCCCCGATGACTCGCTGCTCGACACGCTCTGGCTCGAGTATCTGATCACCGCGTTCTGCGCCCGCGAGATCGCATCCGCGCTGGACGACCCGGATGCAGATTCCGGCATCAGCTATACGTCAGCGCTGCTGCACGATGTGGGGACGCTGGCACTCAGCTGGGCCGAGCCGAAAGCCATGGGGCGGTTCATCCAGGCGGGTTACTGCCGCGGCACACCGCTGCATGCGAAGTTCGTGGAAGCCCACACCCGGCTCGGCGAGAGTCTCCTCAAAGGCTGGAACGCGCCGGAACGCCTCGCGCAGGTGGCGGCCACCCATCACCAGCCGTTCGCGCGGCACGACAGTCCCGTCACGTCCATCGTCCAGATCGCGGATCACCTGCACGACGAAGTCCTGGCTCACGAGCTGTCGGATTTCCGCGCGCCGGAGGACTACCCCATGGGCTGTTCCGGCGAAGTGCCGGAGACGGTGAGTGCCGCACTCGCCGCGCTCGGCCTGCACCATCGCATCGACAGCATCGTCGAGCGCGTGGCGCGCCAGAGCGCGCGCATCGAACAGCTCGCCCGCCTGCCGAGCTGACCCCGCTTCGCTCCCGTCGCGGGACTTGGCCGGCCGCAGCGCAGCCGGCTAAACTCCCCGAGGGGAGGAAGCGAGCATGGAGACCACAGCTGGGCTGGACGGCGTCGTCGGTTACTACGATGCCCATCCCATCAACGAAGACCAGATTCTCCGGGCGCTGCAGGCGCGAGGCCTCGACCTCGACCGGCTGACGCCGGACGACCTTCTGCAGCATGACCAGGATCACTACGGCGGGCTCGCCGCCAACGACGCGCTGATCGCTCGAGCCGGTCTGCGGGCCGAGCACCGCGTACTCGATGTCTGCAGCGGCATGGGCGGTCCCGCCCGCTATCTCGCGCACCGCGTCGGCTGTCGTGTGGTCGGTCTCGATCTCACGCTGAGCCGCTTCGAGTCAGCGCAACGACTCACCCGCCGCGTCGGCCTGGACAGGCTTGTCACGTTCGTGCACGGCAACGCGCTGGAGATGCCATTCTCCGCTGAAGAGTTCGATGCCGTCATCGGGCAGGAAGCCTGGTGCCACGTCCCCGACAAGCCCAGGCTCATCGCCGAATGCGCCCGCGTCCTGAAGCCGGGGGGCGTGATCGCCTTCACCGACATCCTCGCCACGGAAGCGTTGAGTGCCGCCGACGCCGCCCGACTCGCGGCCGAGATGCAGTTCCCCGTTCTCGGAACGATGCGCGGGTATCAGGACGACATGCAGGCGAACGGGTTCGAGATCGTGTCCATCGAGGATCTCGGCGCCGAGTGGACGACCATCCTCGAGGAGCGGCTGGCGATGTATCGGAGTCTCGGCACCGAGACGGCCCGCAAGTTCGGCGAAGGCCGCTCGAAGGACTGGGACGACTACTACAGCTTCTTCGTCGGCCTGTTCCGGGAAGGGCGGCTGGGCGGCGGGCGGTTCGTGGGTCGTCTCACCCGGGTCGACAAGTCGCTCCCGGCGTGACGTGCGCGAAGCGTCCCCGACTCATTCGCCATCCCGGTCCGCCGCCAGATCCACCTTGTACGTCTCCGGACCGAAGTAGATCGCGATGACCGTGA
>CAZEDA010000354.1:0-4224 GCA_964510915.1 uncultured Rhodocyclaceae bacterium
CGGCCACGGTGATCTCGTGGACCGGATAGGCGATCTCGCCGCCCTCGACCCAGAACCCGGCGGCGCCGCGCGAGTAGTCGCCCGTGACCATGTTGAGGCCCTGGCCCAGCATCTCCGTAACGAGGAGACCGGTGCCCAGCTTGCGCAGCAGTTCCTCGAAGCTCTCGCCCGTGGACTGCAGGATGAGGTTGTGCGTGCCGCCCGCGTTGCCTGTCGACTTCATGCCGAGCTTGCGGGCCGAGTAGCTGCCGAGGAAGTAACCGTTCAGCACGCCGTTGGTGACGATGTCGCGATCCTGAGTGGCCACACCCTCGTCGTCGAAAGCGCCGCTGGCGATGCCGCGCGGAATGCTCGCGACGTCTCGGATCGACACGATCGGCGAGAACACCTGCTTGCCGAGCGCATCGAGCAGGAACGACGACTTGCGGTACAGGCTGCCGCCGCTCACCGCGCCGGCGAAATGCCCGAGCAGCGAGGCAGCGATGGGCGCTTCGAAGAGCACGGGGCACTTGGTGGTGGGGATCTTCCGGCCACCGAGCCGGGCGACGCTGCGACGGCCCGCCTTGCGTCCGACCTCCGCTGCGGCCTCGAGGTCATCGGCGTGCCGGGCGAAGGTGTACCAGTCGTCTCGCTGCATGTCGTCGCCCTTGCCCGCCACCACCGAACACGACACACTGTGCCGCGTCGCGGGGAAGCCTTCGAGGAACCCGAGCGAATTGCCGTACACGAATTGCGACGCATGGGTGCCGACGGACCCGCCTTCGGTGTTGCCGATCCTCGGGTCCACGCCCAGTGCCGCCGCCTCGCACTCCCGCGCGATCTCGATGGCCTGCTCCACCGACAGATCCCACGGGTGGTAGAGGTCCAGGTTCCCCGGATTGCGTGCGAGCAAATCTGCATCGGCGAGACCGGCGCAGTCGTCCTCGGCCGTGTGGGTCGCAATGGAAATCGCTGCGCGAACCGTATCGGCCAGGGCCTTCAGGGACAGATCCGCGCTCGACGCGTGGCCCCGGCGGGAGCCGAGATACACCGTGACGCCGACGCCCTTGTCGCGGTTGTACTCGATGGTCTCCACCTCGCCCCGCCGCACGGTCACCGACTGGCCGAAACTCTCGTTCACGTCGACCTCCGCGCTGGCGGCACCCTGTTCGCGAGCGAGACGCAGCACATCGGCAGCGACGGATTTGAGAGTGGCGAGGTCGTACGAAAAGCGGGGGGTATCGTTCACGGAGGAGGCTCTGGGGTGATCAAGGTGACCAAGTTCTTTATCATAGCAAGCCACTTATGAATGAAACCGACGATCAGGAGTTCCCCGAGGGTCCGAGCAAGAGCCAGCGCAAGCGCGAGTCCACGGCTCTGCAGGATCTGGGCGAGGCACTGGAAGCCCTGCCGGCCGACCGGCTCGCACGGGTGGAGATGCCCGACGCCCTGCGGGACGCCATCATGGAAGCCCGGCGCATCCGCCAGCACGGCGCCCTGCGCCGCCAGCGTCAGTACGTCGGCAAGCTGATGCGCTCGGTGGACCCCGCCCCCATCCGCGCCCAGCTCGCCGTGTTCGAGGGCCAGTCCCACGCCCACACGGCCTGGCTGCACCACATCGAGAACCTGCGCGAGCGGCTGCTCTCCGACGACAATGCACTGGCTCTGCTGATCGCCGACCACCCCGCCCTCGACACCCAGCGGTGGCACACCATGGTTCGCAACGCCCGCAAGGAGCGCGCCGAGCACAAGGCACCGCGGGCTTTCCGGGAGATCTTCCAGGAGCTGAAGCTCCTCATCCCCGAACCCAGACAGGACCTCGCCCCGAACGACGAGGCCGACGAAACACAGGATGACGACAATGAGTGACGAATCCGTCCGCATCGGCCTGGTGTCGATCAGCGACCGCGCCTCGGCCGGGGTCTACAAGGACGAAGGCCTGCCGTCTCTGCGCGAATGGCTGGGCCGCGCCATCGAGAACCCCATCGAGTTCGAAGAACGGCTGATCCCCGACGAGCAGCCGGTCATCGAGGCCACGCTGCGCGAGCTCGCCGACACGGCGAAGTGCCACCTGATCCTCACCACCGGCGGCACCGGGCCGGCCAGGCGGGACGTGACACCCGAGGCCACGCTGGCTGTCGCCGACAAGGTGATGCCCGGCTTCGGCGAACAGATGCGGCAGATCAGCCTCAAGTTCGTACCCACCGCCATCCTCTCGCGCCAGGTCGCGGTGATCCGTGCGGGCGCGCTCATCATCAACCTGCCGGGCCAGCCCAAGTCGATCCGCGAGACGCTGGAAGGCCTGCGCAATGCCGACGGCACATCCGCCGTTCCGGGCATCTTCGCTGCCGTGCCCTACTGCATTGACCTCATCGGCGGGCCCTACATCGACACGCGCGAAGACGTGTGCAAGGCGTTCCGTCCCAAGTCGGCGATCCGCCCGAAGGCCTGATCGCAGCCCGAAGCGCGGGCGTATCCCGTGCGGCGATGGCTAGTGCGCCGTGTCGAGCGTCAAGAGGTACGCGCGAATCCGGTCGTCGACCGTCAACCCGAGCGCCCGCTGCAGGGACCCGCGCGCCGCCTCCGCATGACCGGCCCGGCGTTCCAGATGCGATCGCGCCACCCAGTAGGACTGGTAGTTAGCCACGAGGGCTTGTTCCACGTCGTCCAGCGCAGCAAGGCCGGCATCGGCCCCGGCGACCTCGGCCAGCGCCACCGCATGGCCGATGCGCGCGCCAACACCGCCGTGGCAACCGACGAGCGCCTCGTACAGTTGCACGATGCCCTCCCAGGGTGTCTGGCCGGTGAACAGCCGCTGACAGTGTGCCGACTGAATGGCCGCCTCCAGCTGGAAGCGTCCCGGGTCACGCAGGCGCGCCGCTGCCATGAGGACGCGCTCTCCCTCCTTCAGCAGTTCGCGGTCCCATAGTGCGACATCCTGCATCCCGAGCGGCACGAAACGACCGTCGCCGTCGAACTGCGCAGGCCGCCGCGCTTCACAGAGCAGGATCAGAGCGACAAGGCCGAGTGCTTCCGCGCTGTCCGCTTCCAGATGTGCCACCAAGCGGGCGAGGTACACGGCCTCGGTGGTGAGTTCCGCCGGCGGCACCGGAGAATTCACCGACGACACGAGACTGGACCCGATCGTGTAGGCCCCGTAGATGCCCTCCAGCACGGCCGCGAGACGCTCGGGGCGTTCACTCGCCTCCGGGATCTCGAACCGCAGGCCCTCCGAACGTATCGCCGACTTCGCACGAACCAGCCGTTGTGCCATCGCCGATGGCGACACGAGAAAGGCGCTCGCGATCGTGGCGGCGTCGAGCCCCAGCACCACCTGAAGCATCAGTGGGGCGTGCATCGCGGGCGGCAGCGACGGGTGCGCACAGACGAACAGCAGACCCAGACGCTCGTCGGGCAACGCCTCGCCGTCGAGCGACGCCGCGTCCCGCTCCAGTACGGCCAGCACTTCGGGAGCCTGGGTGACCAGGGCATGCCGTCTGCGCTGCAGGAGCGAACGCCTGGCGGCCGTCAGCAGCCAGGCGTCGGGGGATCGGGGCACACCAGCCTGCGGCCAATGCTCCAGCGCCGCGACGAGGGCATCTGCCATGGCGTCCTCCGCGGCAGCGACGTCGCGCCATCGGAACGCGAGCCACGCCACGAGGCGGCCGTAGGATTCGCGGGCGGCCCGCTCGGCGGCCGCCCACTCCGGTCCGGACAAGCGGATCAGCCCTTGGCGTCCATGTCGGGCGGCGTCATGCACGGGCGCACTTCGATGCTGCCCGTGCTGGCGCAAGGCGCGCGCGCTGCCCATTCCAGAGCCTCGTCGACGCTCCCGACATCGATGATGAAGTAGCCGCCGAGATGTTCTCGGGTATCCGGGTAGGGACCATCCTGAACCTGACGTTTGCCGTCCCGGATTCGGACGATGGCCGCCGTCTTCGGCGGGAGCAGGCCGTTGCCGCTCACCACCTTGCCGGAAGCCTGGAGTGCGCCCACGTAGGCCATCCACGCGCCCCAATAGGCCTTGGAGCCTTCGGGATCGTTCTCGAGAGCGAAGTCGGCGTCGGTCTGGCGAAAGCAGAGCATGTAGTGCATGACAGATCTCCTGAGGTCGGGGCGCCGCGATTTGCCGCGCCTGATCCATTGATGCGCGAACCGGGCGCCAATCGACATCACCCCGAAAATTTCGGGATTCAGGCGTCAGTGTAGGGAAGCTCTCGCAGTTTGGGTGGGAGGCGCCGGTCC
>CAZEDA010000355.1:0-4221 GCA_964510915.1 uncultured Rhodocyclaceae bacterium
GAGCCGGCCCGCCTTCGACTCACGCGCCAGATTCCAGATGATGAACAGCATGAAGAGGATGAAGCCCGTGAGCCCGAAGGTGAGCCCGAACTCGGAGACCTGCTCTTCCGTCAGCCCGAACATCCCTCCGGGCGCCGCTTCCGCCGTCGTCTGAGTCTCGGTGGTTGCCCGGGCTTCCGAGGCCTGGGCACTGGCGGTCGTCATCGTCGCGCCGGCCAGGCGTCTGCATCCACCAGATCCCGGCAGGCATGCCAGGTCGCGTGACCGATCACCGGCACGCTGACGATGAATCCCAGGAACCCGAGCGCTGTCGACAGCGCAGCCGCCAGCATGATGAGGGTGGCCCAGAATCCCATCGCGACCGGGTTGTCGCCCACGGCGCGCACGCTGGCCAGAATGGCCGTGCGCAGGTCCATGTCCCTTTCCAGCAGCAGCGGCGGCGACACCGCCGTGACCGCGAACACCAGCGACGCCCCGAGACCGCCGAGCAGCAGCCACAGCAGGAACAGCCCGTTGCCCTGACCGACCAGCGCGTAGCGCAGGAATGTCCTGGGCGAATGCACGTCGGCATGCACGAACCACGCGAAGAGCGCGGTCGAGGCGACGACCCAGGCGGTCGCCGCCAGCAGCAGCAGGATGCCGAGCCAGACCAGCGGACGGGTGCCCCGGCGCCAGGCGGCCAGCACGTCGAAAAGACTCGTCTCCCGACCGTCCGCATGCAACCGGCTCAGTTCGTACAGACCCGTCGCGAGAATAGGCCCGACCAGAACGAACCCCGACACCGCCCCGGGCATGAGCGGCCAGAACAGCAGAGTGACGGCGACGATCATCAGACCGCCGAAGGCCGTCATCAGGCCGTGCATTGCGCTCGGAAACCCGAGCGCCAGGAAGTCCCGCCATCCCGCCGAAAGCCAGCGGAGCGGGCGATGCCACTCGACCTGCCGGACGGCGGGCACTTCGCCGCGGGGCGGTCGCTGACTCGAAGAGTTCATGGTGCGTGCGCCGCGAGCGCCTGCGACGGAATCTCGTACAGCGCGCCGCCGGCGAACACGAGCGCAGCCCGCACCTGCAAGCCGGGAAACAGTGCCGTCGCCGCACGTGCGTATCCCTGCATCTGCGGCAGATGCGGTTCGGCGGCCGCCGCCAGGGCCGCGCCCTCGGACCGCTCTCCGGTCTTGTAGTCGAGCACCCAGATGTCCGTGCCGATCTTCACCACCCGGTCCATGCGCCGCAGTTCTCCCTCGTCCGACACGAAGGAGACTTCATTGCGTGCCCAGTCGTATTGCGCCGGATCAATGAACGGTGCGAGCGCCGGCGACGC
Source organism: uncultured Rhodocyclaceae bacterium (assembly GCA_964510915.1). Taxonomy (GTDB): domain Bacteria; phylum Pseudomonadota; class Gammaproteobacteria; order Burkholderiales. The sequence continues at coordinate 1,322 of CAZEDA010000355.1, forward strand.
GAGAATCGTCCGGGCCGCCCGCAGATCGTCGCGAAACGTGCCGTCGTCCGTGCCGGCCAGGCGCTGAAGCAGCGATTCGTCGTCGATCGCGCGAGGCGGCGTGAGGTGCTCCAGCAGCCAGTGGATCCGCTCGCCGCGGTCCGTCGCGGCCGTCGCGTCGGCGTTGCCGCGAGCGCCGGCCGCGAACGGCTCCAGCCAGCGCGGGTCGACTTCCACCGGCGCGGCAGGGGGTGCAGGCGACACGACATCGACTTCAACGTCCAGCCTGCTTCCGATCGGCTCCGGCAGCACGGCGGAAAGCCTCTCGTACCAGGTGGGCGAGGCGGATCGCTTCCCGCGATCGCTCCCGCTGACGAACAACACCTGCTTCGCGCGGGTCATCGCGACGTAGAGCGCGTTCAGTTCCTCCCGGGCTGCGGCCTGGCGTTCGCCGGCGCGTCGCTCGTCGAGCACCGCCGGGTCATCCTCCTTGCGCGTGCGCACGCCGAACCAGACCGGCGTTTCGGAAGCGGGCGGCCAGTCGACCAGCACCTCGTAGCTGTCCGTCGTCTCGATGCCGTTGGCGTCGACGATGAACACGATCGGTGCCTCCAGGCCCTTCGCACCGTGGATGGTCAGAATCCGCACGGCGTCCTCGCCGGTGCCGACGGCCCCTTCGTCGGGTGCCTCCTGCGTCGCACCGTCGCGCATTTCGGTGAGGGCATCGAGAAACCGCTGCAGACTCGGATAGCGACCGGCATCGAGCGACAGCGCGAGTTCAATCAGCGCGAGCAGGTTCGCCCGCGCGCCCTCGCGCAGGATCGGCGCGACCGCGGCGTCGTATCGCTCCAGCACTTCACCGGAGAAGTAGATGCGGTCCAGCAGATCGTGCACCGGCAGGTGCGTCGAGGCATGCCGCCATGCGTCGAGAAGCGCATGGGCGCGCTGCAGGCTCGCCGGGCATTGGTGGCGTTCGCTCAGCTGCGCAAGACGCTCCCACCACGTGGGCGCATCGATCTGCGCCACGCGCAGCAGATCGTCATCGGTGGCAGAGAACAGCGGCGAGCGCAGCACGTGCGCGAGATCGAGATCCGAGAACGGCGTGACCAGGAAACGCAGCAACGCTTCCATGTCCAGCACTTCCAGCCGGTCCAGCAGTCCGCCCTTTCGGGTGGTGACGTAAGGAATGCCGGCCGCACGAAAGGCTTCCTCGAAGGCGACCACGTGGCGACGCTTTCGCGTGAGCACCATCACGTCGCGGAACTGCGCGCGACGGGACCGGGTGCCGTCGCGGAGGATCCACTTGCCGACGATCGAAGCGATCTCCCCGGCCACCGCCGAAGCCTCGGCCGCGCGGGCCCGCTCCTCGTCCTCGCCGATCGGCTCGGTGAGAGGATCGCGCAGCGGCTGGTCCGCGCCGGGTGTGCGTTGCGTTCCCGCCGGACGGGGTGAGAGCGGGAGCATCCGCACATAACCGGGCAGATCGGTCTGAACGGCCTCGTGTCTCTCGAATCCGGGAAACTCCGCCGCCGCGGCGCCGAATACGACATTGACGGCTTCGAGCACGGCGGGCGCGCAACGCCACGACGCGTCAACGCCGTGAATCTCCGCCTGCAGATGCTCCTGCAGGTATTCCGCCGCCCGGTCGAACAGGCGCGAGTCCGCGCGCCGGAAACGGTAGACGGACTGCTTCGGGTCCCCGACCACGAACAGCGTCGGCAGCCGCCCGGCATCCCGCGAGGCGTCGAGCCAGGCGAGCAGCGACTGCCACTGGAGCGGATTCGTGTCCTGAAACTCGTCGACCAGAAGATGCCGGTAGCGCGAATCCATCCGGTGCAGCAGAAACGCCGCGGAGTCGGATTGCGACAGCAGCTGCCGCGCACGCCACTCGATGTCGGTGAAATCCATCGCGCTGCGCCGCTGCTTCACCCGCTGATACTGATCGAGCAGCGCGGCTCCGCAGCGGAAGGTCGCCTCGTTGGTCCGCAGCCAGATCTGCTCGCAGCGATGCTCCCAGGCATCCCGGTACTGCGCCGGCAGGCGTTCGTGAAGTTGCAGCAGACGCTGACCGGGAAGGCCGAGATCGCGGATGCGCGGCGCCTGCTGGGTCAGCGAGAACACCTTGCCGTCCTTGGTGAACAACGCCGGCCGGGCGGCCTCGAACCGGGCCTCGAGATCGTCGGTGGCCAGCGCCGTTCGCGCGGCAGCGATCCGGTCGTCGAACTTCGTCAGGCCCAGCGATTCGAGAATGTCGGCAAACTCACCGAGCCCGGACAGCCAGTCCGATCCGTCGTGCACGAGAGTGAGCGGATCGTCGTCGAGATTCGTCCGGAGCCCCTCGCGCAGAACGTCGAGCGCATGGGTCACGGGGTCGGCACGACCTTCCGCCATGGCCCACCATTGGGCCCGCTCGTCCACGAACGCCTTGAGCAGGTTCCGCGTGTTCGGAAGATCGTATCGCTCGACGAGGAACCGCAGCGAGGCCTCCAGCTCCGGATCGCCGCCGCGGCCTGCGAGCCGTGTCCACTCCCGCCACGCCTCGTCGAAGCGCGGACTCTCGCGATCCAGCAGGGTGATCGCTCCAGTCGCCGCATCGATCGGCGCCCGCCGGAGGACCTGCAGGAACCAGCCGTGAAAGGTGTCGATCGTGACGCCGCTCTCGGTCCCGCTGGAACGCTCGAACAGCGTTCTGGCTCGCTCGGCGTACTCATCGAGACGCGATTCCGGCACGTGCCGTTCGCGAAGCATCTGTCGCAGCCTGCCGTCGTCGGCGCCGGCGAATTCGCGGAGCCACTGCTGCAGCCGCACGGTCATCTCCAGCGATGCCTTGCGGGTGAACGTCAGCGCCAGGATGGACGATGGCTCGGCGCCGTCCAGCAGCAGCCGGACGATGCGCGACACGAGCAGCCAGGTCTTGCCCG
>CAZEDA010000356.1:0-4220 GCA_964510915.1 uncultured Rhodocyclaceae bacterium
GACCGACGATGTTCCCGGAGTCGCGCCTGTGGCGCTCGTCCGGGCTACGACGTCGGTTCCCGAGTTACGTTACTTCTTGAGTCCGCTCAGACCCTTCTCGAGGGCGTCCTGGTGATCTTCGTCCACCTTGCCGCCAACGGCTGCGGGCACGGGTTCCTGGGTGGCCTGCTGCTCCATCGACGGGGCGGCGGCCGGCGCTTCGGCTGCGGGGGCCGTGCCTTCGACAGGCTTGCCGAAGTCACCCATGTATTCCACCTTGGCGGCGCCGCGCAGGGTCTTGATCTCGCCCTGGGCGAGTTCCATGCGGGCCTTGTTCTGGAGGAACTGGTTGATGAAGGGCTTGGCCTGTTCTTCGTTCAGGGGCTGGGTCTGCGACGCGGTGATCTGGATCACGGCGACACCGCGCGGGCCGGGGACGGCCACGACTTCACCATCGGGAAGCTTGGCGATCCGGGCAGCAAACTCCATGGGCAGCTGTTCGGCCGCGCGCACAGACGAATTGCCGCGGGCGCGCAGGCCCTTGGACTTCACGTACTCGGCGACTTCCTGAAGCGTCTTCATGGGCGGGAGCGCCTTCTTGAGCTCTTCCAGCGCCGGGCCCGTCGCCTCGATGGCGATTTCCTGCAGGCGGTACACGCGCCGCTGGGAGAACAGCTCGGGGTGCTGGTCGTAGAACTCCTTCACCTTGGCGGGATCCGGCGCCTGGGCGCCGCTCATCACGCGCTCCACGTAGGCACGGGCGAGGATCTCGCGGCGGGAATTCTCGATGGCGGTCATCACGTTGGGGTCGCGGTCGAGCTTGTTCTCCACGGCCTTCTGGATGAGCAGCTGCTGGTCGATCAGGCGCTCGAGGACCTGCTTGGTCGCGGCCTTCACCTGCGCTTCCGTCGGGTTGTTCATCCTCGGCAGCGCGGCGTTGATCTGGTGGACCGTCAGTTCGTCACTGTTGACCTTGGCGGCCACCTGGGTGGCTTTCTTCTCTTCGCCACCGCCGCCGCTGTCGCCGCAGGCGGAGAGGGCAACGACCGCGGCCGTCAAGAGCAGACAAGAGGCGGAACGCACAAGACGCATAGGATCCTCGATTCGATTTATGGGTAGGGTCAGTCGGCCTGGGGGCCGCAAATTGGAGAGGTTGTGCCATTCCGGGCACACACCTCGGCCGGTCGCCGCCGGCATGCCAAGGGGCACTAGCCTGTCCGGACGGCCCGCCACTGTCTCCAGACAGCGACAGTTACCATCGACAGGCCAAGGAGAAGCAAGAACCATGAGCGCGGTTCGGGCACCCCGGGCTTCACACCGGTGTCCAGAGCAGGCGGCGGGCTGACATCGCCGAGCACCCGCTTGATCCAGTCCCCGTTGGCGCCGGACAGCAGCACCCCGCCGCCCGCGGTACCGAACACACTCATCTTTCCATTAGGCCCGGCGCGTGTGACAAACGTATTGACCGCCGCGAGACGCCACTGGCCCTGGATGAACACGAAGGTGCCGCTGCCGGAATCCCCGCCGGCCAGGGTGCTCTCGCCGATGGGCAGCCTGCCGTTCGGGCGCTGCCCGGGGCCGGGCGGCGCGTCGAAGTCATATAGGAACACGGCCCGCGGCCCGTTGCCGACGAGGTCGGGCAGGTCGCAGTTGTCGGGGCCCATGGTGAAGGCGAAGCACTCCGCCACGTTGGAACCCACGCGCTTCACCGCAGGGTCCGGGTTCTCCGTGGCGCCGAGGGCACCCATGCCGCCTGCGCCGTATCCGACGAAAGTGATCACTGACCCTTGCAGCAGGTCGTCGTCGTACAGCGGGTAGATCGGCACACCCGCGGGCGCCGGCTCGGCCAGACGGATGACCGCGAGGTCGTACTCGCCGCCGGGGTGGAATCCCGTGACGCCCCGGTACATCGGGTGGACGAAGACTTCCGCCGCGGGAATCCGGTGGGTGAGATCCCCGCCCACGTTCAGATTGAAGGTGATTTCCTCGGGCGGGCGCCGGCCCACCACGTGGGCGGCAGTCAATACATAGTTGGGCGCGATGAGGGTGCCGGAATAGGTCCCCTTGCCCACGGTCACGCTGCCGACCCCGGCCCACGGTGATTCGACCGTGTTGGGGTCCACCTCGCCGTCGACCACGGCCATGGCCACGCCCGTGCCGAGCACGAAGGCGACAACACTGCGGCAGACAAGTCGGAGAAGTTCGGTCACTGGGCTTCCGGTGAATGGCGGTCGATCGTCACACCGCTGCAGGGCGTGTGCCCGGCAGGATCAAGGGCCCCGAAAAAATCCCCTCCACGATGGCTGCGGCTTCTTCGGCGCCCGACGGTTCGACCGGCGGCGGCGCCGAACGTGCGACGAGCGCTTCGAGGGCCGGGACGATCGCCCCCGCGTGCAGGTCTTCCCCGCGGACCACCGCGGTTCGGCCGTGGCGGCCCAGCCATTCCGCCAGGAAAGGCTCCTCGGGCCAGCCATCGCGCGGGGTGTAGAGCACCGGCACCGCGTTGATGGCGGCCTCGGCCACCGTGCCGTAGCCAAGTTTGGAGATCACGGCGTCAACGGAGGCGAACACGTCGATATAAGTGAGCGGGAGCGATTCGAGCGGAATCACATCCGGGTGCCGCCCGCGGAGCGCCATGCCCGAGATCACCCGCCAGCCCCGCAGGCGTGGCCAGGCGGAGACATCGATGTCGAACCCGAAGCCGCCGAGCGACATCAGCGCGAGGCGCGTATCGGCAGGCGCCCCGATCGCGGCGAGGAGCTCCTGTCTTTTCTGCACACCCCGGCGCCCGAGCGGCGAGACCTCGCGAAGATTGGTGAGGTCCGTCATGGGCATGCGCGGCACCGGGCAGATGAAGGCGCGGGCGCTGTCGTAGGCCTCGCGGATCTGCCGCCGGATGGTGGTGGCGCCGGGCTGCGCCGCCAGGTAGTGCTGGAAGATGTCACCCCAATTGAGACAGCACAGGGCGGCTGCCGGAATGCCTGCGTGGGCCGCCGCGGCAAGCGGCAGATAGGGCGCGTTGGCGAGCAGCACGTCGGGACGCAGCGCTTCGAGCTGGCGGGCGGCGGCGGCGACTTCGCGATCCCAGGAGGAATGCAGACGCGCGTAGTAGGAGTAACTCCCCCCCGCGTCGACCGTGAGCGCGTCGGTCATGGCCATCCCCATGTCGGAGGCCAGCGACACATGCTCGAACTCGCCGTGAATATGCTCACGAAGCTTGGCAAGGGGTGCCGCAGAACGCACGGTGATTCGCAGTTTCGGGTGCCGGGAAGTGAGACAATTCACCACCGGCGCCGTCATGGCGATGTGGCCGAATCCGTGGGCCGAGATGTCTACGACGAGATGCGAGCGGGATGTCACGAAGGGCGGGGCTCTGGATCCGAGCCCGCGAGTCTACCGGCAGTCACGACAGCTCAGCTGTCGACGAAGCGCAACGGGTAGGCCGTGAATTCTCTCTCGGTGTCACGAGTGTCTGGGGTGTACGGCTGTTTTTCGAACCCCACCGGCAGGGCAATGAACTCTGCCCATTCGTGCACGGCTTGATCTGCGACAGATTCCACGAGCTTCGATCGAGAGAATAATTTCATGACGGCCTGGGACAGCGACGACTGAGACTGGGTTAGGGCACGGCGGTTTGTGACGCCTGCTTCTACGCAAGGATCAGGCCGCTGGATGACAGGCGTGTGAAGGGGCACCACCCGGCGCGTCTCGCCGTGTGCGTCCCCGGTCGCCGCCCCACCCGACGCATACCGCCGCGGCCCCCGGCCGCGGCACCGAACCGAGGAACCCATGACCACCGAACACATCCAGGCCTCCGCACTGGACACGCTCGCCCCGCAGGAAATCTCCGGCGAAGTGCTCGTAGAGAAGTACGCCAAGGGCACCGAGACCACGGTGCGGGAAGTCCGTACCCGCGTGGCGCGCGCCCTTGCCCAGGCTGAAGCCCCCGAAAAGCGCGCCCACTGGGAAGCCAAGTTTCTGGAAGCCCTCGAACGCGGGTTCGTACCCGCCGGGCGCATCAACTCCGCTGCGGGCACCTCGCTCGCGGCCACGCTCATCAACTGCTTCGTGCAGCCCGTCGGTGACTCCATCACCGAAGCCTCCGACGACCGGCCCGGCATCTACACCGCCCTGGCCGAAGCCGCAGAGACCATGCGCCGCGGTGGCGGCGTCGGGTACGACTTCTCGTCCATCCGCCCGACGGGGGCACTGGTGCGCGGCACGCAGTCCCGCGCGAGCGG
>CAZEDA010000357.1:0-4196 GCA_964510915.1 uncultured Rhodocyclaceae bacterium
GGGAGACGGCTGCTTGCTTGGCTCGTCGTTCCCGCTCTATCATCGGGCAACACGATAAGCCCCTGTCTTGTAAGGTGCAGCCCTTCCAGAGCAGACCACTTGCCGCCCTGATTTCCATCGAGCGTGCGGATGTTTCCGGACCTCGGGCGACAGGGATGTCGTGGTGAGCCGCTGACGCGTGGAAAGCGAATCGCACCAGCCGCGCTTGCTGGCCAAGTTCACGGCACCGCGCCTGCATTCACCACTGCGGCGCAAACGCCTGTTCAAGCTGCTCGATCAACGAAAGTCCCACCCCGTCGTCTGGGTGAGCGGCCCCCCGGGCTCCGGCAAGACGACCCTCGTGGCGAGTTACCTTGCAACCCAGACGGTTCCGACGTTCTGGTATCAGGTGGACGAAGGGGACCGCGACCCGGCCACGTGTGTTTTCTATCTGAATGAACTTTGCGGTGCGGCGCAGCAGGCGACAGAGCCTCCGTTACCTCTCCTCACTCCGGAGTTTCTGCCGGATCTCGCCGGCTTTGCGCAGCGATACTTCCGGGAACTGTTCCGGCGCCTGCCGGCGAATGCTGTCCTGGTTCTCGACAACTGCCAGGACGGTGCCTCGGATCTCTTCCACCTGATTCTGCGGCGGGCCTGCATGGAAGTGCCGCCCGGCGTCTCTCTGATTCTGATCAGCCGCGAAGCGCCGCCTCGCGAGTTCGCGCGCCTGCTGACCAACCGCATGGTCTGCGTCCTCGGATGGGACCACCTCAGGCTGACCCGGCAGGAGACCGAGGCGATCTCCAGGCCCCGACTGCAGTCGACGACCCATGCGGTGGACGCACTGCACCATCAGTGCGACGGCTGGGTGGCGGGCCTGATGCTGCTGCTCTACCACGGGAGCGCTCCCGGCAAAGGCGAGAGCACGCGGCGCCACGAAACGCGTGAAGCCGTGTTCGACTACTTCGCCAGCGAGATCCTTGCGCGCCTGGATCCGGAATCACGCCGGATCCTGCTGCGTACGGCCATGCTGCCCTACATGACCATTCCGATGGCGGTGCGCATCAGCGGAAGCGGGCGCGCAGGGGCCGTGATCGAGGATCTCTATCGCAAGCAGTACTTCATCGACCGCAAGATCGAAGCGGAAGCCGTCTACCAGTTCCACGACCTGTTCCGTGACTTCCTGAACACCGAGCACGCGCGGACCACCGATCCGGAAGAACTGCGTGCGCTGCAGGAACTCGGTGGCGACATCCTCGTGGACGCCGGTGAAGTCGAGCAGGCGGTCGTGATGCTGCAGCAGGCCGAGGCATGGCAGAAGGTTGCGCGGCTCATCCTCGCCCACGCGGATGCGCTTCGGGATCAGGGGCGCCTGCGCACGTTGAGCGCCTGGTTCGAGGGTGTCCCCATGTCCGTGGTCGAAGCCGAACCCTGGCTCCTCTTCTGGCTCGGTGACACGTCGCTGCAGCGTGACCTGCCCTACGCCAAGGCTCTGATCGAGCGTGCGTATGCGGGCTTCGAAGCGCGGGGCGACGAAACCGGTCAGTGCTACGCCGTCCACGACCAGTCCATCCTGATGCCGCTGATGGGTCTGCCCTGGTCCTCGCTGGACGAGCGCCTGCCCGTTTTCGAGCGGCGCTTCCTCTCTCAGGTCCCCTTCCGGTCGCTGGATGCCGAGGTGCGTGCCAGGGTTGCCTACCTCACCATCGCCCTGTTCACTCGCGCGGATGCGCCACTCATCGAAGCGGCATCCGACTGGCTTCGGCAGGCGTATCTGACGCATCCGCTCGGTGCGGACAACGGCCTGTGCGCGGGCCGGTTGCCGATCTGGTACTACTGGTATGCGTGCAAGCACGAGCCCGGAGAGCAACTGGTCAGTCGCCTGCGCGAGGCGCTCGAGCGCGACGAGGGATCGCCGAATGCGCGTTACTTCACCGCCAAGGTGGTCGGCCACTGGTACTGGGGCAATTCGCAGTTCGAGGATGCTCTCAAGTTCGACTCCCTCGCGGTGCAGCTGGCGGACAGGTGGAAGCTTGGCGCGCAGCGCATCGTGTCCAAGTGCCATCTGGCCGTGACTCTGGTGCACTCCGGCAATCTTCCGGCGGCTCTCGAAGTGTTCGGCCGAGTACGCCAGGAAATGGCTGCCGACAACCCGTTCACCGGCGTCTATGCGCACTGGGCTGCCGCAAACGTGCATGCGGGCGGCGGCGATCTGGAAGGCGCTGCGGCACATGCACGCCTTGCCGTCGGGTGCACACAGCAGGTCCACCACGGCCTCATGGAACTCATCATCTCCCTGCAGCTTGCGATCTGGACCGTAAGCGCCGGCCGTCTGGAGGAGGCCGAGCAACCGCTGAAGCGCGTACGCCAGCTGGTCGGGAAAGGCACCTGGCGTATGTTCGATGCGCTGATTGCAGCCGTCGAGGCTGAGATCGCCCTGGGGAAGGGCCAGACTGACGAGGCCCTCGCGACGCTCGATCGCATGTTTGCGCTGCTCTCCAATACCCGCCTCGGCGGGCCGTTGCTCTGGGCAAAGCAATGGCTGCCTCGTCACTGCACCCTGGCTTTGCGCGCCGGCATCCAGGAGGCCCACGTCAGAGCGCTGATCAGGCGCTTCTCGGTTGCCTGCGAAGATTTCTCGGAGGCCGCATGGCCGTGGCGAGTCAGGGTGTTCACCCTGGGCGCCTTCGAGATCCAGGTGGACGACGTCCCGCTGTCCTTCTCGCGCAAGGCCCCCAGGAAGCCGCTCGGCCTGCTGAAGGCGCTGATCGCGTTCGGCGGCGAGGCGGTCCCTTTGGCAAAGCTCGCCGACGCCCTGTGGCCAGGGGAGGATGGTGATGCCGCCTACTACGCGCTGATGCAGGCGATCCACCGACTGCGGCACCTGCTGGGTGACGCGGCAACCTTGCAGGTACAGGAAGGACGCCTCTCGCTGAACCGGGCGCTCGTCTGGTGCGATGCCCACGCCTTCGAGACCCTGGTGTCGCCAGGCGACGAGAGCGCGCTTGCGCTCTATCGGGGCAACTTCCTCCCTGACGAAGCCGGCACTTCGTGGTCTGCGCCGGCACGCGAGCGGCTGCGTGGCAAGTTCATCCACCTGGTCGAGCGCATGGGGCGGGCGCACGAAGCCGCAGAGCGCTGGCAGAGCGCCGCAGACCACTACTTGCGCGGTATCGAAGCCGAGCCCCTGGCCGAAGGGTTCTACCAGGGGCTGATGCGCTGTCATGCGGCTCAGGGCCAACGGCCGGAGGCTCTCGGCGTCTACTTCCGGCTTCGCCAGCAGCTCTCCATCGTGCTCGGCGTCGAGCCCTCTCCTTCCAGCGAGGCGCTCGTCCGCTCGTTGCGCCAGAACCAGTAGGGAAGGTCCGCCCCGACCGTGGGGTGCGGCCAATCCGTAAGTTATCGGTCAAGAGCCTGCCCATAGGCTGCAGCTGCGGGCTGCGAACACGGAGCATCGGGCGTTTGGCCGGTTGATCGCATCGAAAATCGGACGGGGATTTTCTCCGACGAGTTTGGTAGAGATCGTCGAAACCCGCCCTGGTCTCCCCTTTTTTGGCGAGGCCTGCGCAATGGCCCTTCCGTGCCTCGCAACCGCGCAACCAGGAACGGCGCAACAGCCGCCGCCTGGCCTGACCCAATCCAACGAGCCATGTGAGGACTAGATGAAGGCAACCAACGCAGCACCGCAGCACTTCCACCCCGAGACAGCTATCGCTCGCGCAATCGCGATGGGCGCACTCTGCGCCTGTGCCTTCGGGGCGCGGGCAGAGCAAATGGTCCCCGTCGGAGGGATCAATACGTGGGAATCAGTGCCGACGGAGGCTGCGGCTGTTCGAGGCGCACCCGCAGACGCACCAATCTTCGTCTCGTCGCTCAAGGGCAAGAGCAAGGACACGAGTCAGTCCGGCATATTCGACGGAGCGACGCTGTACGACACCGGAATCGGCGAGATGGTCGGATCGAGACTGCTGCTCAGTTCGGTATCCCGTGGCGAAAAGGGCGGGGACGTGTACTACTTCCGTAACGAGGGCGTGTGCGATGTCTTCAACGCCGGTGCGAAGAACGAGGCCACGCGCTGCAACGGCACCTGGCGCCTGATTCCTGGCGGCACGGGCAGGTTCGCCAACATGCATGGCAGCGGGACCTGGCGCTCGCGCGTCGCGACGGATGGTAGTGAGTACACCGAGTGGGACGGGGTGGTTTCCCGCTGAAGCGCC
>CAZEDA010000358.1:0-4187 GCA_964510915.1 uncultured Rhodocyclaceae bacterium
TGCGCCTCCATCGCGGCCTGTCGCGCAAGGCGGCCAGGGACGCCGGCATCGCACTCATGCAGGCGACAGGTATCCCCGAGCCAGCGCGGCGCTACGACGACTATCCGTGGCAATGGTCAGGGGGCATGCTGCAGCGTGCGGTGATCGCCATGGCGATGGCGTGCTCACCGAAACTCCTGCTCGCCGACGAGCCGACCACCGCACTCGACGTGACGATCCAGGAGCAGATCCTGGCGCTGCTTTCCGAGTTGCAGGCAGCGAAGGGGATGGCGCTGATCCTCGTGTCCCACGACATCGGCGTGGTCGCCGAGACCTGCGACCGTATCGCAGTGATGTATGCGGGGATGGTCGTCGAGGCTGGCCCGGCGGCGGAGGTACTCGCGAATCCGCGGCATCCGTACACGCTCGGGCTGATGGGTTCGCGCCCGGACATGGACGGGTCGGACCGCCGGTTGCGCCCGATTCCCGGTCAGCCGCCGGACCTCGCGCGGCGCACTTCGGGTTGCCCGTTCGCCGATCGCTGCGCATTCGTTTCGCAGGAATGCCGCGACCAGCCGGTGGCGCTGACGAGTCGTTCGGCGGGGCACGCGTCTGCGTGTCTGTTCCCGGAGCGCATCCAATGACCGAGACGGCTGCGGTCTCGCGCGAGGGCGGCGCTCTCCTGGTCGTCGATCGCGTGAGCGTCCGGTTTCCCCGGCCGCGCTCGCTGATGGACATTCTGGCCCGAAGGCCGGGCACCGCCGTGGAGGCCGTGCAGGCCGTGTCGCTGGAGATCGGGCCCGGTGAGACGGTCGGCCTCGTGGGCGAGAGCGGCAGCGGCAAGACGACGCTGGGGCGCGCCATTCTGCAACTGCATCCGGTGGCCGGCGGGGAGATCCGCTATCGCGAGCGGCGAATCCACGACGCGGACGCCGGCTGGCAGCGCCAGCTTCGGCGCGAGGTGCAGATGGTGTTCCAGGACCCGTACTCTTCGCTCAACCCGAGGATGACGATCGAACAGACTCTTGCCGAGGTTCTTCGCTTCCACCGCATCGTGCCCGAGGCCGGTGTCGGGGACGAGGTAAGGCGGCTCATGGCGCTGGTCGGGCTGCCGGCGTCACTCGCGCAACGCCTGCCGCGCAGCATGAGCGGCGGACAGCGCCAGCGCGTGGGACTCGCCCGGGCGCTGGCGGTGCGCCCGTCGCTGCTCGTGCTGGACGAACCCGTCGCGGCGCTGGATGTCTCGATCCAGGCGCAGATTCTCAACCTGCTGGACGATCTGCGCCATGAACTGGGGCTCGCGATGCTGTTCGTCGCCCATGATCTGTCGGTGGTGAGGCATGTGTCCGACCGGGTCGCGGTCATGTATCGCGGGCGGATCGTGGAGCAGGGTCCGCGGTCGGCGATCTTCGGCCAGCCGGCTCACCCCTACACCCGGACGCTGCTCGCTGCCGTGCCCCGAGTGGGTACGGGAAAGCGTGCCCGGCAGGTGCAACCCGCGGTCGAACTCGCGACACCGGCAGAGGGCTGCGCATTCGCGCCGCGTTGCCCGTTGGTGATCGACGCCTGTCGAGCCGGTGCCGTCCCCGAGCGGACACCGGGCCCCGGCCACGCGGTGGCGTGCCGCGTGACCGCGCCCTGAATTCACGACTGTCTCCGGAGTCCTGTCATGTGCGATACCTTCGTAGCCCTGGGAAACAGCACCGCCGACGGATCGGTGCTGCTCGCCAAGAACGCCGATACCGAGATCAACGAGGCGCAGCATCTGGTCAGGATTCCGCGCCGGGAGTGGGGCAGCGGCGCGCTCGTGCGGGTGACCCATCGCGTGATCCCGCAAGTCCCGACCACGTGGGACATCGTGCTGGACAAGTCCTTCTGGACGTACGGTGCCGAGATCGGCTTCAACGAGTGGGGCCTCGCGGGCGGCGACGAGGCGGTGTTCAGCAATCAGCGCTCGGAAGGCGACGGGGTGATGATCATCGATCATCTGCGTCTCATGCTCGAGCGGGCGCGCACGTGCGACGAAGCGGTGGACGTCATCGCTGCCCTGCTGGCGGAATTCGGCCAGGGCGGGAACTGCGAACTGCGCGGCAACAGCCATTTCGACGGCGGATTCCTGATGTCGGACATGCACGGCGCCGTGGAGATCCAGACCGCGGGCCGGCATTGGGCGGCCAAGCGCGTGACGGACATCTCCAGCATCTCCAACGTGCACAGCATCCGCGATGACTGGTATCGCTCCTCCCTCGAGGGGCAGCCGGGGCCCAAGGCGGATTTCCGCGCGCTGTTCACGGACGAGGCCATGAGCCGCTGCACCGCGCCCGACGAGCGGCAGAAGGCCTCCTACGATTTCCTGCGCCGGCACCAGGGCCGGATCACGGTGCGGACGATGGCCGACCTCCTGCGCTACACCGGCGATGATCCGGACTACCACCCGGTGGACGGCGAGCGGCCCACGCGCATCTGCATGCATGCGGCACCCTACGAATTCCGCTTCTGGCAGGCAACCGGCGGCCTCATCACCGTCGCCAAGGATGGTCACGTGATGGGCTGGGCCAACGCGACGTCGGGCCCGGACGCCTCCATCCTCAAGCCCGTGTTCTGCGGCGTCGATCTCCCGGATCTCGGGCCGATGCCTCGCGAGACCTACACGGCAGGCGCCTACTGGTGGAAGTACGAGCGGCTGCACCGGCGGATGATGGCCGACTACAAGGCGGTCAGGCCCGATCTGCGCGCCGAGTTCGACGCGCTGGAAGACCGGTTCTTCGCGGAAGGGCCGAAGGTCATGAAAGGCACGCGCGCGGAGAAGCAGGCTTTCGTGACCGAGTGCTGGCGGCTCGCGGACGAGGCGGCCGACCGCTGGCTCGCGCGGCTCGAAAGCAAGCCGTGGCATGTGGCGCATCCCGAGTACGCCGCCATGTGGGACCGGTTCAATGCCGCGGCGGCCTTCGTGCCATGAGTGAAGCGCGCGGAAGCTTCGACGGTGTGCCGCTCTCGGTACGCCAAGCCGAACCCACCATCTGGACCAATCCACATCGACGGTCCGCGATCGATGTTCTGGACGGCCTGGAAGTCACCGCGGCCGACGTGGCCGAGGCACGACGGCTCTGGCAATTCGCAGCGCCGCTGCTCGCTGCGCTCTTTCCGGAGCTGCGGTCGACGGAAGGGCGTATCGATTCCCCGCTGATTCCGGTATCTCCCGCGATCTCGGCACAGTTGGGTACCGACGCCAGGGTGTTCGTGAAGGCCGACCACGCGCTCCCGGTCACCGGTTGCATCAAGGCGCGGGGTGGCGTCTTCGAGGTGCTGTGGTACGCGCTCCAAGCGGCTCGCGACATGGGCTTCGACGGCGCCGACACCGCCGTGCTGGCAACGGCAGAGTGGCGGGAGCGTTTCGCCACGCACACGGTGCTGGTGGGCAGCACGGGCAATCTCGGATTCAGCGTCGGCCTCGCGGCGCGGGCGCTCGGGTTCGCCGCGGAAGTCCACATGTCCGCCGATGCGAAGTCCTGGAAGAAGGAGAGGCTGCGCCGGCTTGGCGTGCGGGTGGTCGAGCATGCGGGCGACTACACGACCGCAGTAGCCGCGGCCCGAACGGTGGCCGCCACGTTACCTCGCAGCCACTTCGTCGACGATGAGGCGTCGCGCCATCTGTTCGTCGGCTACGCCGCGGCAGCCGCGGACCTCGCTCAGCAACTGAGCGACGCCGGCATCGTTGTGGATGCCGATCACCCGATGCAGGTTTATCTGCCGTGCGGTGTCGGCGGAGCGCCGGGCGGCGTGACGCTCGGACTGAAGCAAATCTGGGGGGATGCGGTCCGCTGCGTGTTCGTCGAACCGGTGCAGTCGCCCAGCATGCTGTTGCAGCTGGCAGCAGGGCCAGGACACGCGGTGTCGGTGTACGACGTGGGCCTTACCAATGACACGGTTGCCGATGGACTGGCGTGTGCGTCAGCTTCGGCACTGTCCGCGCGGATGATGGCGCCGTTGCTGCACGGTGTGACCACCGTGAGCGACGCAGACATGCTGGATTGGGTGAGGCGCCTGTGGGCGGACTGCGCGATGCGACTAGAACCATCCGCCGCGGCCGCATTCGCCGCGTGTGCCATGGCAGCCCCGGCCTCTCACGCGGAGGGCGTGACCGCCCACCTGATCTGGACGACCGGCGGCGCGATGCTGCCGGACGACGTGTTCGAACCGTTGCTGCG
>CAZEDA010000359.1:0-4180 GCA_964510915.1 uncultured Rhodocyclaceae bacterium
CCAGTGCCCGGAACCGGCGGTAGAACGGCCCCTGGTAGACATCGCGCTCGTGCCCAGGACCATGATCCGCGTGAGCCACCGGCGCCGCCCGTTTGCCGGTGATGCGCCTCAGCAGACCGGTCAGGAATCCCTCGTGCGAGGCCGCCTTCGAGTAGTCGGGCAGCAGGTGGTATCCCATGTACGGGATGAAGAGGACGGCCACGAACCAGGACACGACGAGCGCGATGCAAACCACGGCGAAGATCGAGAACGTGTACTCGCCCGCATCCGACTTCGCGAAACCCACCGGAAGGAAGCCAGCGGCAGTCACCAGAGTGCCGGTGAGCATCGAAGGCGCCGTGGAGGTGTAGGCAAACGCCCCCGCCTTCATGCGGTCCCAGCCCTGCTCCATCTTGATGGCCATCATCTCGACCGCGATGATGGCGTCGTCCACGAGCAGGCCCAGCGCGATGATCAGCGCGCCCAGCGAGATGCGCTGCAGGTCGATGCCGAAGAAGCGCATGCACAGGAACGTCATGGCCAGTACGAGCGGAATCGACAGGGCCACCACGACACCGGTGCGGAACCCGAGGGACAGGAAGCTCACGGCCAGCACGATCACCACGGCTTCGCCGAGCGTTCGCATGAACTCGTTCACCGAGCGCCCCACCACCGTAGGCTGGTCGGCCACCTGGTGCACATCGATGCCCACCGGCAGCTCGCGCGTGAGGCGCCCCATGGTGGCCTCCAGCGCCTTGCCCATCGCGATGATGTCGCCGCCCTTGCGCATGGAGACTGCCAGACCCATCGCCGGCTTGCCGTTGAAATGCATCAGGCTCTCGGGCGGGTCTGCGTAGCCGCGCCGGACCGTCGCGATATCGCCGAGCCGGAACAGTCTGCCGTTGGCCTGGATGCCGATCTCCCGGATGCTCTCCACAGACTTGAAGTCGCCGCTGACGCGCACGAACACCTTGTCGTCGCGCGTCTCGAAGTTTCCGGCGGGCGTCATCTCGTTCTGCTGGCGCAGCACCTGGAACAGCGACAGCGGATCGATGCCGAGCGTCGTCAGCTTGCGGTGCGACATCTCGATCCAGATCTTCTCGGCCTGCTCGCCCAGGATGTCGACCTTGCCGACGTCGCGCACCTGCAGCAGCTCGCGGCGGATGTCCTCCACGTAGTCGCGCATCTCCGCAAACCCGTAGCTGTCGCTCGTGAACGCGTAGATGTTGCCGAAGGTGTCGCCGAACTCGTCGTTGAAGAACGGCCCGCGCACGCCGGAAGGCATGGAGAAGCGGATGTCCGAGAGCTTCTTGCGCACCTGATACCAGGAGTTCGGGACCTCCTTGGGCGGAATGCCGTCCTTCAGGTACACGAAGATCAGCGACTCGCCCGGCCGCGAGAAGCTCCGCGTGTAGTCGAGGTAGGGGACTTCCTGGAGCTTCTTCTCGATGCGCTCGGTGACTTCCTGCTCCACCTCGCGCGCGGTCGCACCGGGCCACATGGCCCGGACCACCATGATCTTGAAGGTGAACTCCGGGTCCTCTGCCTGCCCGAGGTTCAGGTACGACATCGCGCCCGCGACGGCGAACGCGATCATGAAGTACAGCGTGAGCACCGGATGCTCCAGTGCCCATCGCGACAGGTTGGGACGGGTCGGGATCATGGAGCGCGCGGCGCGAGGATGCGGACCTTCTCGTTGGGAAAGAGCTTCTGCACGCCGGCGCGCACGACCGTGTCCCCGGGCTTGAGTCCGGCGACGATGGTCACGTGGTCATCCGCGAAGCGCCCGACCTTCACCGGACGCAGACTCACCTGACTCGCCGCCGGATCGACGATCCACACGGCCGTGTCAGACCCTTTCTGGTACAGCGCCGTCGAGGGCAGGCGAACCGTGCTGGCATCCGCCGCCACGTCGAGAAACACGTTGGCCGTCATGCCGAGCTGCACCTGATCGTCCGGATCGAGCAGCGAAATCTTGGCGAGGTAGGTCCGGGTGACGGCATCGGCGCTCGGGGCGATCTCCCGCACACGGCCCTTGTACAGCTTGTCCGGTGCGGCCCACAGATTCACCCGCACTTCGGCACCGCGCTTCAGTTCGTTCAGCCGGTTCTCGGGGATGCTGACCGCCACCTCCTTGAAACCGGGGCGCGCGATGCGGAACACCGGCTGGCCCGCAGAGACCACCTGCCCGGCCTCGGCCGCGATCGCCGTGACCACGCCATCCTCCTGCGCGCGCAACGTGGTGTAGTCCGCCTGGTTGCGGTTCACGGAGAGCTGGGCCCGCGCCTGGGACAACTGGGCAGCAGCGACGTCGAAGGCAGCCTTGCGCCGGTCGTACTCGGCGGCACTGATGAAGCCCTGCCGGAAGAGATCGCCGAAGCGGGCGAGATCGGCCTTGGCCTGGGCATGCGAGGCCTCCGCCGCCGCCACGCCCTGGCGCGCCCCTTCGATGCCGAGATTCTGGTCGCCGGGATCGAGCCGGGCGAGCACCTGGCCGCGCTTCACGACATCGCCAACCTCCGCCATGCGCTCGGCCACCTTGCCGGGCACCCGGAAACCGAGCGCTGTCTCGTAGCGGGCGCGGATGTCGCCCGTGTAGCTGGCGGACAGCGTGCCGTTGCCCGCTTCCACGCGCACCACATTGACCGCCCTGGGCGCCTCCACCGGCTTTGCCTCGGGCTTGCAGGCGGCGAGCACCAGAGGGAGCAGCAGCGCGGGAAGCATCCTGGCCATGGGGCCCGTGCCTGTCGTTTTCATCATCGGAGCATTTCCTCTTCCTGGCCGGCGCGCGCCGGCCCCGTTCGGGCGGTGTCCTGCGGCACGGAGCCGCCCCAACGCCTGCGAAGGAACTTCTCGAAGTCGTCGAGATAGGTATAGACCACCGGTACCACCAGCAGCGTCAGGAACGTCGAGGCGAGCACGCCGCCGATCACCGCATGGGCCATCGGGGCACGCGTCTCGGCGCCCTCCCCGACGCCGAGCGCCAGAGGCAGCATGCCGAACACCATCGCCGCTGTCGTCATCAGAATTGGGCGCAGTCGGACCCGCGCGGCCTCGAGGATCGCGTGGGTCCGGTCTTCGCCTCGGACGACGGCCTGATTCACGAAGTCCACCAGCAGGATCGCGTTCTTCGTGACCAGTCCCATCAGCATGATGAAGCCGATCGTCGAGAAGATGTTGAGCGTGCTGCGCCAGAGCAGCAGCGCCCCCAGCACCCCGATCAGCGACAGCGGCAACGACACCATGATAGCAACTGGTTGCAGGAAGCTGCGGAACTGGGAAGCCAGAATGAGGTAGATGAACACCACGGCCAGCGCGAGCGCCTGGACCGCGTAGGACGACGTCTCGGCGATGTCCTTGGCGGAGCCGCCCATCACGAAGCGGTAGCCCGGGGGAACGTCGATCTCCGCGAGCTTGGCCTTCAGTGCCTTGCTCACGTCGCCGGCCGGCCGCCCGTGCACATTGGCCGAGACGAGCACCTCGCGCTGGAGATCCCGGCGGTTGATCTGCGTGGGGCCCGTCGCCGGGACGAACTGCGCGACCTGCCGCAGGGCAATCATCCGGGCTTCACCGTCCGCCGCGGAGCGTGCAACGTAGAGCCGCTCGAGATCGGCCCCGGTGCGGCGATCCTCCTGGGGCAGCCGCACCCGAACGTCGTAGTTCTCCGCATCGGGCGCCTTCCAGGTGCTGATCGCCTCGCCCGCGATCAGCGGCCGCAGCGCACCTCCCACTTCCGCGAGCCCGACCCCGAGATCGCTCGCCGCTTCGCGATCGAGCCGAACCTCGAGCGTGGGCTTGGCGGCCTTCAGCGAAGTGTCCAGATCCACCGGACCGGGTACCGAGCGCAGGGCCGCCATCACCTCCCGCGACAGGCGCTCCAGCACGGCGATGTCCTGCCCCTGGATGCTCACCTGCAGCGGCTTGCCGCTGGACACCGACGAGTACTGGCCCACGTAGGTGACGTCGATGCCGGCGATCCGGGCCAGCCGTTCGCGGAACGGATTGGCGAGCGCCTTCTGCGACAGCTTGCGCTCCGTCCGCGGCTTGAGCCGCACGAAGACGGTGCCGTAGTTCTTGCCCAGCACGAAGCCGGTGTTGAGCGTGGAATAGGTCTGCTCGACTTCGGCGAACTCCCGCAGCGCCGCCTCCGCCTGCAGCACCTTGGCCCGCGTGAACTCCAGCGTCGAGCCGGGCGCGGTGT
>CAZEDA010000360.1:0-2340 GCA_964510915.1 uncultured Rhodocyclaceae bacterium
CCGCTGAGAGGAGCGACGACACCAACGCAGCCCTCCGGCACGATGGAAGACGGTTCGGCGCGTGGTGCTGCGCCAACCGCGACGGACTCGGCGAAGAGCGGCGTGTCGACAGCGGTGGAGACTAGTGCGGCGAGATGTTCATCGACGCTGCCGGTGTGCCAGCCGACACGGCCGACGAGCGGCAGCGCGAGCAGGTTGAGCAGGAACTCGCGATTGCTGGCGAGCCCTTCGATACGGAACTCGCGCAGTGCTCGCCGCGCCTTGGCGACACACGCCGTCCAATCGTCTCCCGTCGTGTGGACGATCAGTTTCGCGAGCAGAGAATCGTAACGGACATTGGCGGTGTAGCCGGTGAAGCCGCAGGTGTCCACCCGCACGCCGGGGCCGGACGGCGGGTCGAATGCGCTCACCGTCCCGGCGGCCGGCTTCACGGTGCCGTCTGCCATGGGGGTTTCCGCATTCACGCGCACCTGGACGGCGATTCCCCTCGGTGCCGGGATGCTGTCCTGGGTGATGCCGAGTTCACGCAACGTGGAACCGTCAGCGAGCTTCAGCTGCAGCGCGACGAGATCGAGTCCGGTGACCATCTCCGTGACGGTGTGCTCGACCTGGAGCCGCGCATTCGCCTCGATGAACACGAACGAAGGGGCGGCCGCATCGAGGTCGACCAGGAATTCGAAGGTCGCGAGATTGTCGACGCGGGCGAGGCGCGCCATGCGCACGGCTGCCTCGAGCAGCGCGGCACGCAGCGTCGGGTCGAGCGAAGGCGCAGGGGCGACCTCGACGAGCTTCTGGCGATGGCGCTGCAGCGTGCAGTCGCGTTCCCACAGATGCACGACCGTGCCGTCGCCATCCCCGGCGATCTGCACCTCCACGTGCCGCGCCCGCGGAACCAGGCGTTCCACGTACAACGCGTCGTTGCCGAAGGCCTGCAGGGCTTCGGAGCGGCAGCGTTCGTATGCCGCCGCAAGGTCGTCCGCGCGGAGCACGGGGCGGATGCCCCGGCCGCCGCCCCCGGCGACCGCCTTCAGCATCATCGCGCCGCCGGGGCCGAGCGCATCGAGGAACGCGCGGGCCTCCTCGAGCGACGTCGCGCTGTCTGTCCCTTCGAGAACCGGCACGCCCGCTTCTCGCGCCAGCCCTCGCGCCCGGGCCTTGTCCCCGAACAGATCCAGCACCTCCGGCCGCGGCCCGACGAAGCGCACGTTCCCGTCTGCGCACTGACGTGCGAAGGCAGCGTTCTCGCTCAGAAAACCGTAGCCGGGATGCAGCGCGTCGCAACCCGCTTCGCGAGCGATACGTACGAGCGCGGCGCCATCGAGGTACGCGCCGATGCCCTGTCCCGGCAGCGGCACGGCGGTATCGGCCTTGCGGACGTGAGCCGATGTCCGGTCGTCCGCTGCGTAGGTCGCGACGGTGTCGATGCCGAGTTCGGCGGCAGTCCGGGCAATACGGATCGCGATTTCGCCTCGATTGGCGATGAGCAGTCGGCGCAGGGTCATGGGGAATGGAGACGTCCGTAATGAGATCGGCGGTACCCAGGGCGGGCGCGGTGGTGGTTCATCCGGCAAGGACGCTCATGCCGCCGTACCTCGGCCCGAAGCGCGCTCACCCGACGCACGATGCAAGGCCGAGCGGTGCTGCGGATCGTCCCCTTCATGGACTCTTCCGTGCGCGTGGGGCGGCCCGTCCGGTCGCGCGCACTGCCGCAGGGCGCACATCGGGCCGTTGCCGGAGTGACTGCTTCAGTAAGTGCTGCCGCCCTTCGACGCGGCAAGCGCGATGTCGCGCACGTCGGCCACGGCAGCCTTCGCCGCCATGTTGAGGAAGGCGTTGTCCCCGAGCAGGGTGGTGAACTGGAAGCCCTTGCCGATCATGCGCTTCGCCATGGCCGTAGAGCCGCAGTGCAGGCCGGCCCGCACGCCATGGCGCTTTGCGGCGGCGAGGATCGTGTCGATGGTGTCCAGCACCAGCGGGTCCGTGGGGTCGCCCGAAGGCTGACGACCGAGCGTGATGGCGAGATCGTTGGGGCCGATGTAGATCCCGTCCAGCCCGGGCACCGTGAGAATCTCGTCGAGGCGTTCCACCGCCTGCGTGGTCTCGATCATCGCGATGGCGAGAACCGTGTCGTTTGCGTGCTGGTAGTAGTCGGGACCGCCGTACCACGTCGCGCGCACGGGGCCGAAGCTGCGATACCCGCGTGGCGCATACCGGCAGGCCCCCACGAAGGCCTCGCACTCGGCGCGGCTGTTGATCATCGGGCAGATGATCCCGTAGGCGCCGGCGTCCAGCAGCTTCATGATGATGCCGGGCTCGCACCAGGGCACGCGGGCGATCGGC
>CAZEDA010000360.1:2440-4180 GCA_964510915.1 uncultured Rhodocyclaceae bacterium
TGCAGCACGCGCAGGTCATGGAAGCGGCCGGCAGCGATCTGCAAGCCCACCGGCAGGCCGGCTTCCGTGAAGCCGCACGGGCACGTGGCGGCCGGCAGCCAGGTGAGGTTGAACGGATAGTTGAAGCCGGCCCAGCGCAGCCAGTCCCACGGATGCTGTTCCCAGTGGGCCGGGATGAGCAGGTTGGCGTCGAAGGCCGCCACCGAGAGCGTCGGGGTGATGAGCAGGTCGTACTTCTCGAAGAAAGCGCGCACCCGATCGTAGTAGGCGAGGCGTTCGCCGTTGGCGCGTCCGAGGTCCCCCACGCTGTAGGTGAGGCCGTGGCGGATCATCGCGACGAGACCGGGGTCCAGGCGATCCTGCCACTCGTCCACGAGGTGGCCGAGCATGCCGGCGAGGCCGCACGAGAACAGGCAGTGTTCCATCTCGATCGGGTCGCCCCAGCCCGGGTTCACTTCCTCGACGTGGGCGCCGAGTTCCTCGAAGGCTCCCGCCGCCTTGCGGACCAGGGCCGCGACATCGGGGTCGACACGCAGATAGCCGAGATCGGGACTGTAGGCGACGCGCAGGCCGGCGATGCCGGCATCGAGGTTCGCCAGATAGTCTTCGGGGGGCATGCCGAGGCTGGCGGCATCGCGATCGTCCGGCCCCGCCATCGCCTGCAGCATGAGGGCGGCGTCACCCACCGTCCGGGTCATCGGACCCACGTGCGAGATCGAGCCGTTGTTCGGCATGGGCCAGTAGGGGATGCGCCCGTAGGACGGCTTGAGTCCGTAGATGCCGCAGAACGCCGCCGGCATGCGGACGGAGCCTGCGCCGTCCGATCCCTGGTGGATCGGACCGATGCCGGCGGCAGCGCAGACCGCGGCACCGGCGCTTGACCCGCCGGCATTCATGCCGTGCTTCCAGGGGTTGTGGGTGATGCCGGTGACAGGGCTGTGCCCGGTACCCTTCCAGCCCATCTCGGGGACGGTCGTCTTGCCGATCGAGATGGCGCCGGCGTTGCGGAGCCGCTCCACGTGGACGTGGTCGAGCGTGGGGATGCGGTCCTGGTAGAGCCGGGAGCCACCCATGCTCCGCACACCCTTCGTCAGGGCGAGATCCTTGATGCTGGTCGGGATTCCATGGAGGAGGGGCAGCTCGTCACCGCGCACGACCGCGGCCTCTGCCGCACGCGCGGCCTCCATCGCCTGCTCGTAGGTGGGCGTGCAGATCGCGTTGAGCGACGGATTGAGCGCCTGCGCCCGTTCGAGCGTGCTGGTCATCAGTTCGACGGGGGAGAGCTTGCGGCTGCGGATCAGCCCGACCAGTTCGGTCGCGGGCGTGTAGCTCAGGACTTCATCCATGCGTGGCTCCCTTCCGCCTTGTTGGGCGACAGTTCGACGAGAGTTTCCTCCAGCTTCACGAGGGCATCCCACATGGCCGGGAAGCCCGCATACACCGCCACCTGGAACAGCGCCTCGAAGATCTCGTCGATGGTGGCGCCATTGCGGATGGCCATCTCGAAATTGAGCTTGAGGGCATTCACGCGACCGAGCGCGGCGAGCACGCACAGGCTGCAGAGTGACCGGGTCTTGATGTCGATGCCGCCGCGGGTCCAGATGCGACCGCCCACGACCGAGACCACTTCCTTCTCGAAGTCCGGGCAGACGGCACGAAAGCGCGCCAGCAGACCCTCGATGCGGTCGTCGCCGACCATCTTGCGGAACTGCTCCCGCCCTTTTTCGTAGTCGTCCATGG
>CAZEDA010000361.1:0-2516 GCA_964510915.1 uncultured Rhodocyclaceae bacterium
CTGCAGCAGACGAGCGAGTGGGAAGGCGAATGCCTGGGCCTGTCGGAACAGGCGGATCGCTACCGCACGGTCCAGTTTCAGCAGAACGTCGTGACGGGCAAGAAGGGCGAGGCCCGGCCGCTCCAGGCGCCTGGCACCTACTGGGAATACAACGACGTCCGCATCAACCAGCTCTCGCTCGCGCTGCTGCATCTGTTCCGCGAGCCGCTGCCCGACGTCTTCCGTGAGGCCATCATGCGGCCCGTCGGCGCGAGCGGCAACTGGTGGTGGACCGGTTACGACGACGCCTGGGTCGATCTCGACGGGCGCCGCGTGAAGTCCGTCCCCGGCGGCACCCACTGGGGCGGTGGCGTTTCCATCAGCGCGCACGATCAGGCGAAGATCGGGCAGATGCTCTTGGACGACGGACGCGTCGGCTCGCGTCAGGTGCTGTCGGCCGGATGGCTGCAGCGCATGCGTCTGCCGTGTGCCCTCGCGCCGTTCTACGGCTATCTCGTCTGGCTCAACACGGACCGGCGGGTGTTTCCGTCGGTGCCGGCGTCCAGCTACTTCGCCTTCGGCGCAGGCAGTTCCTTCACGTGGGTCGAACCGGAACGGCGCATGGTCGTCATCGTGCGCTGGATCGAGGCGGACTTCGCGGACGCCTTCTTCGGGAAGGTGCTCGAGGCGCTGGGCTGAGGCAGGCCCGCAGCCCGAATCGGCTTACACTCGGCGCCGGGACCGAACTCGCCCGGGACGCCATGCCTCCGATCCGCACGTTCACTCGAATCGTCGTCGCGCTGCTGCTGGCGGCTCCCGTCACGGCGTGGGTCGCGTCCGGCCCCGACCTCCCGGAAGCCGCGCTGTCGGGCGGCGCCTCCAGCATCGCGGACGACTCCGATGCCGCGTACCTGCATCCCATCGCGACTCTGGAACGCCGGCAGAAGGATCTCTTCGCGCTCGGCCACCAGATGTTCAACAATCGCTGGGCCTTCTTCTGGTTCGAGAACGCGGAGTTCGGTCGCGGTCCGACCTCCAATGCCCAGGCCTGCGCCACCTGCCACTCCAACAACGGACGCGGCCTGAGCAGCGGCACGCCAACGCTGCCTTCCGTGGCGGCGGAGGGTGTGCCTCGGGACCATCACATCACGGTCCCCTTCGAGCCGGCCCCCAATCTCGTCGTCCGCCTGAGCCTTCCCGGCAAGGATGCCCACGGCGGACCGCGCCCCCATCCGGAGTACGGCGACCAGTTGCAGATCTTCGGCGTGAAGGGGGTCGTGCCACCCGAGGGAACGTTCGCGATCGAGTGGTCCGAGCGCGCGGAGTCGCTGCCCGATGGTGAGATCGTGAAGCTCCGCCGGCCCACGGTGCGGATCGCCGATCTGGGCTACGGGCCGCTGGGCAATGACATTCTCGTGGGGCCGAGGATGGCGCCGCCGCTCGTGGGTCTCGGGCTGCTCGAAGCCGTCCCGGAGGCCACCATCGAGGGCTTCGCCGCCCGACCGGCGGTCGACGGCATCCGCGGCCGGGTGAATCGGGTGTGGGACGAAAGTCAGGGGAAGAACGCCCTTGGGCGGTTCGGCCTCAAGGCCAATCACGGCAGCCTGCGGGAACAGATCGCCATCGCGTTCCTGAACGACATCGGTCTCAGCTCACCCGTCTATCCGGACCAGAACTGCCCGCCCTCCAGC
Organism: uncultured Rhodocyclaceae bacterium; assembly: GCA_964510915.1. GTDB lineage: Bacteria > Pseudomonadota > Gammaproteobacteria > Burkholderiales. The sequence goes on from CAZEDA010000361.1 coordinate 1,671, forward strand.
CACACCTGCAAGGAACAGATGGTCGCCGGGAAGCCCGAGATCACCGCACAGCGGCTGGCGGCGACGGAACTGTACCTGCGCGCGCTGGCCGTACCCGTGCGGCGCAACGTGGACGATCCGGTGGTGCGGCGCGGTGAGCAGCTCTTCGTCGAGACGCGGTGCGCCGTGTGTCATGTCCCCGAGATGCGCACCGGGCCCTATCCGGCCCTGCCCCAGCTGGCCGACCAGACCATCCGGCCCTACACGGACCTTCTCCTGCACGACATGGGGGAGGGCCTTGCCGATCACCGGCCGGACTACCTCGCCGGCGGCAGCGACTGGCGGACACCCCCCCTGTGGGGCATCGGCCTTTCGTCCCGCGTGAACGGGGGCGGCCATTTCCTTCACGACGGCCGCGCCCGCAATTTCCTGGAAGCGATCCTGTGGCATGGCGGTGAGGCGAAGGTCTCCCGGGATGCCTTTGCCACGCTGCCGAAGGCGGACCGGGACGCCGTCCTGGCTTTTCTGGCCAGCCTCTGAGGCCGCAGGAAATCTTTCGGACCGAGAGTTTTTCCCCCTTCCGGGATTGTCCGTAAACCTTTCGATGTGTTAGGTTTCGTCCGAGCGAGTCCCAAGGACTCGCCTGTCCAGGAGACCTAACAAAATGACTGTATCCCGCGTCGCCGGCGCCCTCGCAGCCGTCGGACTCGCCCTGCTCACGCCTTTCCCCGCCTCTGCTGCCGAACTGCTCTCGGGCTTCGGTGGCCCCCGCGGTTACGGCGAAGAGTTCCTCTTCCGCAACGACGACCAGTCCACCAACGAAATCTCGCTGCCGTTCAGCGTCGATTTCTTCGGCCAGACCTACAG
>CAZEDA010000361.1:2616-4152 GCA_964510915.1 uncultured Rhodocyclaceae bacterium
ATCGACAAGACGAACGACTTCCAGCTCGTGCTGCGCAATCGCGCCGATACGGGTCAGGGCAACTTCGACATCGACTTCCGGTACCGCTCGCTCCAGTGGACCACGGGGGATGCCAGCTCGGGCACCAACGGCCTCGGCGGCATTCCCGCGCAGGCAGGCTTCGATGCGGGCAACGGCATCAACTTCCTGATGCTCCCGGGGTCGCGCACCGACGCCATCCTGGACATCCAGAACACCAGCAACGTCGCTGCCGATACCCCGGGCCTGTGGACGTTCGCCGTGCGTAACGGCGCCCTGCCCGATGGCGCCACGCCTTCCAACCCGCTGCTCCCGATCGTCACGGACAACGGCTGGGAATTCACCTTCAACATCGAAGCGGGTCAGCGCATCTTCATCGACCCCGAAGTCGCCATCGGCTACGACTACATCGTCGACAGCGGCCCGAACATCGCCTCGATCCTCCTCCCGAACATCGGCGACGGTTCCTTCGAGCTGTGGCTCTGGAACGGGACCGAGTGGGTGAACTCCGGCCAGACGATCACCGCCGGCAACGCGTTCACCTTCGCCACCGGGCAGCAGCGCGTCCGGATCCTCGGCATCGAGATCGGCGCCAACCTCGACCCGTCGAACACCACCGCCTTCGTGACCGGCCTCACGTTCGACGCGGCCGGGCAGGTGTCGATGCGCCAGATCCCCATCACCGCCGCGATCCCCGAGCCGGAAACCTGGGCCATGATGGGAATCGGCCTGGTGATGCTGGTCGCCGGAAGCCGCCGCGCGCGCCGTACCGCCTGATCCGCGATTCCCGATCGTTGTCCCCGGAAGCCCGCCCTGTGCGGGCTTCCGTCGTTTCGCCCCTTTGATCTGTGCCCGGGTCGCAGCGATCTCCCACCGGCGATCCGTTGACACTCTCAGTAATGAGAATTATTCTCATCCAATGAGTGCATCGATCTTCTTCGCGGCCGTCCGGCAACCCACTGCCATGGGACCTCGGACGGCCCGCGCTTTTTCCGCGAAGCCACCGGCACGGACCGCCCTCACCGCCCCGTCGACCCATTCCTGTAGACCGTTACCCCAGGGAATGGAGAACCATGAATTCACGACAAGCGGTTGGAGGGAGCCTGCGCGCAAGCGCGATGCTCGCGCTGATGATGTCCGGGCCGTCCCTGGCCCAGACCGCAATCGGCAAGGATGAGCCGGCCAAGCCGGATGTGAAGGCCCCGACCGTGCAGGTGCACGGCCAGGCCGTCGTCGACACCTACCAGGCGGGCACGACCCGCATCGGCAAGGTGCCCATGGCACCGCGCGACATTCCTCAGTCGCTGACCACCGTCACGTCCCAGCTCATGAAGGAGCGCGGCGCCGACAGCATGCGTGACGCGCTGCGAAACGTCGCCGGCCTCACGTTCAACGCCGGCGAGGGCGGCCGCATCGGCGACAACATCACGCTGCGGGGCTATTCCGCGGTCGGGGACCTGTACCTCGACGGCATGCGCGACATCGCGCAGTACAACCGCGAGACCTTCAACCTCGACC
>CAZEDA010000362.1:0-1184 GCA_964510915.1 uncultured Rhodocyclaceae bacterium
TTCCCGTGGTGGCCTACGGCACCGGCACCTCCCTCGAAGGCGCAGTCATCCCCGAACACGGCGGCATCGTCATCGACCTGGTGAATCTGGACCAGGTGCTGCGCGTCAACGCCGAGGACCTCGATGTCACCGTCCAGGCCCGTGTCACCCGCAAGCAGCTGAACGAGCACATCCGTGACCTCGGTCTGTTCTTCCCCATCGACCCGGGCGCGGACGCCTCACTGGGCGGGATGGCAGCGACCCGCGCCTCCGGCACCAACGCCGTCCGCTACGGCACGATGCGCGAGAACGTGCTGGCCCTCACCGTGGTGCTGGCCGACGGGCGGGTCATCCGCACCTCGCGCCGCGCGCGCAAGTCTGCGGCCGGCTACGACCTCACCCGGCTGTTCGTGGGCTCCGAAGGCACGCTCGGCATCATCACGGAAGTGACGCTGCGCCTGTACGGCATCCCCGAAGCCATGGCGGCTGCCGTGTGCTCCTTCGACTCGCTCGAAGGCGCGATCAACACGGTCATCCAGACCATCCAGCTCGGCATTCCGGTGGCCCGCATCGAACTGCTCGACGACGTGCAGATGGACGCCGTCAACCGCTTCTCCAAGCTCGACTACCCGGTGAAGAACACGCTGTTCGTGGAGTTCCACGGCACCGAAGCCGGCGTCAAGGAACAGGCGGAGCTGGTGCAGTCGATCGCCGGCGAGAACACCGGTGGCGAGTTCAAGTGGGCCACCAAGCCGGAAGAGCGCACCCAGCTCTGGACCGCACGCCATGACGTGACGTACGCCAACAAGGCGCTGCGGCCCGGCTGCGAGATCTGGGCGACCGACGTGTGCGTTCCCATCTCCCGCCTCACCGAGTGCATCATCGAAACGAAGAAGGACCTGAAGGAAAGCTTCCTCATCGCGCCGCTGGTCGGGCACGTCGGTGACGGCAACTTCCACCTGGGCTTCCTCATCGACCGCAACGATCCGAAGGAACTCGCCGAGGCGGAACGCCTGAACGAACGGCTCGTCATGCGCGCCCTCGCGATGGACGGCACCTGCACCGGCGAACACGGCATCGGTCTCGGCAAGATGAAGTTCCTCACCGCGGAGCATGGCGAGGCCGTGAGTGTCATGCGCGCCGTGAAGAAGGCGCTGGACCCGCTCGGCATCATGAATCCGGGCAAGATCTTCACGATGTGACGG
>CAZEDA010000362.1:1284-4148 GCA_964510915.1 uncultured Rhodocyclaceae bacterium
CGTCGCGGAAAACAATCGCACCACCATGCAATTGCAACTCGGTGCCTATCCGCGTCCCTGAGCGGCAGCCGATGTGCAACCAGCAACCTGCCGCACCGGCTTTCCGGTGACAAGAGGAGGTCTTCGATGATGCGCAAGCTTTCGTGGCTCGCCCTGGCGAGCGCCTTTGCCTTCGCTGCGGGCTCCGCCCGGGCCGATGAGACGAAGGACCTGCCCTCAGACGCCAAGCTGATGGGCGAGCAGCACTCCATCGCGATCCTCTCGAAGCCCCACCCGAAGCGTCTCTACGTGCTGGAGCCGGTGTTCCCGCACATCGTCGCCAGCAAGGTCTGGATCATCGACGGCGACAAGCAGGAGATCGTCGGCATGACCAGCGCCGGCTACTGCTCCAACTTCGCGATCGCGCCGGACAGCTCCCAGATCTACACCTTCGACACCTACTGGTCCAAGGGCACCCGCGGCACGCGCACCGATCTCATCACCTTCTTCGACGGGCGCACGCTGGACATCACCGCCGAAGTGGACCTGCCCAAGGGCCGGATGCTGGTCGTGCCCAAGAAGCAGAATGCGGAGGTCACGACCGACGGCAGATACCTGCTCTCCTACAACCTCGCGCCGTCGACCTCCGTGAGCGTCGTCGACACCCGGGCAAAGAAATACCTGGGCGAGATCGAGATTCCCGGCTGCGGCCTCATCTTCCCGTCGGCGGGCAATCGATTCTCCTCGCTCTGTTCCGACGGCACGCTCCTCACCGCCACCTTCGACGACAAGCTGAAGACCAAGCTGTCGCGGGTCGGCCCGTTCATCGATGTCGTGAACGACCCGGTGTACGAGCATGCGGCCATGGACAAGCAGAAGGGCAAGGTCCACTTCCTGTCCTATGAAGGCATGGTTTACTCCGCTGACCTCTCCACGGAGAAGCCGACGATCTCCCCGGGGTGGTCGCTGCTGACCGAACAGGACAAGGCGGAGAGCTGGCGTCCGGGCGGCTGGCAGGTCGTCAACATGCATCGGCCGACGGGCCGTCTGTATGTCCTGATGCACAAGGGCGCCCGCTGGACCCACAAGACGCCGGGCGAGGAAGTCTGGGTCTTCGACATCGCCACGAAGAAGCGCGTGAATCGCATCCACCTGAAGGAGCACGCGATCTCCATCGCCCTCTCGCAGGATGACGATCCCCACCTGTACACCCAGACCGAGACCGCGACGCTCATCACCTACGATGCGATCAGCGGCAAGGAAGTGGGCGAGATGAAGTTCGGGATCACCCCGTACCTGCTGTTCACGCACGGCGACTGAGGCCGCTCAGCCTGTCGCCCGGAACCTCCAGATGACGCTCGACCCCATGCTTCAGCACACCGCAGCACTGGCGCTCGCGCTGGTGTTCGGCTCGGGTGCCTTCGGCAAGCTTTCCGCCTGGGACGAGTTCGAGGGTGTGGTGCAGAACTTCCGCGTGCTGCCCCGGGCACTGGTGCCCGTCGTCGCCAAGGTGCTGCCCCCTGTCGAGGTGCTGCTCGCGCTCGCCGTTCTGGTGCCGCCGACCCGGGCGTTGGCAGGCTGGGGCATGGCAATCCTGCTGGCCGTCTTCGCGGTCGCCATCGGCGTCAATGTCGTTCGGGGTCGGGTGAACATCGACTGCGGCTGCTTCCGGTCGTCTCTCAAGCAGAATCTGTCCTGGTGGCTGGTCCTGCGCAACGCCCTGCTCGTGGTGCTTGCGCTCGCGTGCGCGATCGCCGCCGGCCCGCGTGACCTCGCCGCCGTCGAATGGTTTTTCGTCCTGACCGGGGCTACCGTGCTGTTCCTGGTCTACCTGAGTGTCGGCTACGTCACGCTGCGCCGTCCTCCCACCTTCGAAGAGAACTACCGAAGCTCCCTCGCGGGCCGCGGGTAAGGAAACGACATGACCTACGACGCCTTGCTGTACTCGAACATCGTGCTGTGGGTGGTGGTGGTAGCTCTGGGCGCTGTCGTGTTCGGAATGGTCCGGCAGATCGGCATCCTGCACGAGCGTGTGGCGCCCATGGGCGCCCTCGCGAACGATCGCGGCCCGGACGTCGGCGAGATGGCCCCCGACATGAAGATCGCGGGCATCGACGGCAATCTCATCCGCACCGGCGGCCCGACGGCCAATGGCCGCAGCCGCCTGCTGCTGTTCGTGTCGCCCAGCTGCCCCATCTGCAAGAAACTGCTGCCCATCGCACGGTCCTTCGCCTCGGGCGAACGCCTGGAAGTCGTCCTGGTGGGCGACGGCGACATGCAGGAGCAGCGCGACATGATCCAGAAGTACGAGCTTCAGGGCATCGACTACGTCAATTCGCCTCAGGTCGGCATGACCTTCCAGGTCGGCAAACTGCCCTATGCCATACTCATCGACGAAGACGGCGTGATCCGTGCGAAGGGGCTCGTGAACAGCCGCGAGCACCTCGAGAGCCTCGCCATCGCGAAGGAAACCGGTTACGGGAGCATCCAGGCCTATCTGAAGGCCCGGGGCTACGTGAAGGACGAATCCGAAGCCCGACGCGAGGCCGCCTGAGCCGCCGACGCGCCCGACACCAACAAGCCAACGCAACCGAAGGAGACAAAGCCATGTTCAGCGGCCTTCAAGTCATCGACAAGGTGTTCGAGACGATGAGCCGGCGCACGGCCCAGAAGATTTCCCGCCGGAGCTTCGTCGCGCGCATCGGCGCCACGCTGGCCGGCGCGGCCGCACTGCCCGTCCTGCCGGTTGCCCGCAAGGCGCAAGCTGCGGAAGATCCGGGCGTCGAGTGGGCCAAGCGGGTCGAAGCGCAGACCAAGGATCCTCGCGCCTGCAACTACTGGCGCTACTGCTCTTCCGACGGCTACCTGTGCTCCTGCTGCGGCGG
>CAZEDA010000363.1:0-4118 GCA_964510915.1 uncultured Rhodocyclaceae bacterium
AGCGTGATGTCCTTCTCGGTGATCTTGCCGCCGGTGTTGGTGCGGACGCGCTTCACCTTGACGATCTGGATGCCCTGGCGCCGGAGCGTGGTCTTGACGACCGACTCCCCGGTGGCGCGCATGTCCCCCTTGACGAGCTTCCCCTGCTTGTCCCGGCCTTCCCAGGCGTAGTTGAATTCCTTGATTTCCTGCTTTCGTGCGCCGGCGGTGGCAGTGGCCATCTGGGCTTCCTTTCAGGAGGGGATGCTATTCGTTGGTCACGGCCTCGACTTCCTCGAGAGACGTGAGACCCTGTTTGATCTTGAGCAGACCGGATTGCCGAAGGTCGCGGATGCCTTCGCGCTTGGCTTGTTCGGCGATGTCGATGGCATCGCCGTTCTTCATGATGATGCGATTGATCTCTTCGCTGATGGGCATGACCTGATAGATACCGACTCGGCCCTTGTAGCCGGTATTCTTGCATACATCGCAGCCCACGGCGTGGTACGGCTGCCAGGACCCGTCGAGGTCTGCCTCGGTGAATCCGGCCCGCAGCAGGGCTTCCGGCGGAATGGTGATGGGCTGCTTGCACTGGCTGCACAGCCGGCGGGCCAGCCGCTGGGCCGTGATCAGCATCACGCTCGAGGCGATGTTGAAAGGCGCGATGCCCATGTTCAGCATCCGCGTGAGGGTGGTCGGGGCGTCGTTGGTGTGCAGCGTCGACATCACCATGTGGCCCGTCTGGGCCGCCTTGATGGCGGTCTCCGCCGTCTCGATGTCCCGGATCTCGCCCACCATGATGATGTCCGGATCCTGCCGCAGGAAGGATTTCAGCGCGGCGGCGAAGGTGAGCCCGGCCTTCTCGTTCACGTTCACCTGGTTGATGCCGGGCAGGTTGATTTCCGCCGGATCCTCGGCCGTGGAGATGTTGATCCCCGGCTTGTTGAGCAGATTGAGGCAGGTGTAGAGGGATACCGTCTTGCCCGAACCGGTCGGGCCCGTCACCAGGACCATCCCGTACGGGCGGCCGATCGCGTGGAGCAGGGCTTCCTTCTGGTCGGGCTCGTAACCCAGGGCGTCGATGCCCAGGGTCGCGCTGGACGGGTCGAGAATCCGCATCACGATCTTCTCGCCGAACAGCGTGGGCAGCGTCGAGACCCGGAAGTCGATCGCCCGGGTCTTGGACAGCACCAGCTTCATGCGGCCGTCCTGCGGCACGCGCTTCTCGGAGATGTCGAGCTTGGAGATCACCTTGATCCGGGAGGCGATCTTCTCCTTGATGGCGAGCGGCGGCTGGGCCACCTCGTAGAGGATGCCGTCCTGCCGGTACCGGACGCGGTAGAACTTCTCGTAAGGCTCGAAGTGGATGTCGGAGGCGCCGCCGTTGATCGCGTCCAGCAGGATCTTCTGGATGTACTTCACGACGGGCGCATCGTCGATGTCCGCGCCGACTTCGGGGTCCGGCTCGGCTGCGACCTCCATCAGTTCGCCGCTGACGTCCTCGGCCACCAGGGTGGAGAGCGACGTGTCGGAGGCCTGCAGGATCTTGGCGAGGAGGGTCCCGAGCTTGGAGTCCTCCACGACGATGGGGTCCACCATGAGCCCCGTCTGGAACTTGATCTCGTCGTAGGTGGTGCGATTCGTCGGGTCGGAGAAGCCGACGAACAGCCGGTTGCCCCTCTGCACGAGAGGGATCACCCGGCGGCTCGACATCAGCTTGTCGTCGATCAGCTTGGTCGGAAGGACTTCCGGGTCCACGGCGCTCAGGTCGAGCAGCGGAAAGCCGAAGGTCTGGGAGGTGAACTCCGCGATGTCCCGCTCCGACATGCGGCGCTTCGCGATGAGCTGTTCGACAAAGCTCACGCCTGCCGCGCCGGCATCGGCGTGCAGGGTTTCCGCATCCCGCTCGGAGAGCTGTCCCTTCTGGATCAGAGCCCGTGCGAGCCCGGACAGACTGCTTTGAGGTATTGCTGCCACGCTTTGATCGAGACCGGTTACCGAATCGCGGCCGCCGGAACAAAAGCCGGGCGGGCCGAGGCGTCGAATGGATAACGACTATTTCGGCAGAAGTCGGACGGATTTAACTACCCGATCCTGAATTTGCACGATTTCGATCGGCTGATCAGCAAGTTTCATGCTTGTGCCGGTCTCGGGAATGTCCTCGAAGTGCTCGAGGATGAGCCCGTTCAGGGTCTTGGGACCCGTCAGCGGAAAGCGCGTACCGAACCGGCGATTGAGATCGCGAAGCAGGCTGCTGCCCTCGACCATGACGCTGCCATCGGGCTGGCGTTCGTACCGGCCCGACGTCGCGAGTGGGGACTGGGTGGTGAACTCGCCGACAATCTCCTCGAGGATGTCCTCCAGAGTGACCAGCCCCATCAGTTCCCCGTACTCGTCGACCACGAGGCCCATGCGCTCCTGCTGCTCCTGAAACTGCTGCATCTGCGAGAGCAGCGTCGTCCCCTTGGGCACGAAGTACGGGGCGCGCAGGACCTGCCGGAGCCGCTCGGGGGTGAATTCCTCGCTCTCGCCCAGGTTCAGGAATTTCCTGACATGCAAAATGCCGACGATGTTGTCGGTGCTGTGGTCGTAGACGGGGATGCGGGTGTGATTCGATGTCGCGATGTGGCGACGAAGCTCCTCCGCATCCGTGTCGATGTCGAGGGCTTCCATCTGGCTGCGCGGCACCATGATGTCGTCGACCGTGGCCGACTCCAGGTCGAACAGGTTGAGCAGCATGCTCTGGTGCTTCTGCGGCAGGAAGTTTCCCCCCTCCAGCACCAGGGTCCTCAGTTCTTCCATGGTCAGCTTCTGCCCCTGCGCGTCGGGCCCCGCATTCAGCCGGAACAGCCGCAGCATCCCCTGCACGAACAGGTTCACGAACCATACGACCGGGTAGGCAATCCGCAGCAGCGGCGTGAGGATGTACGCGGCCACGAACGCGATTCGTTCGGGATAAGTCGCGCCGACCACCTTCGGGGTGATCTCGCTGAACACGAGGATGGCGAACGTGACCACGAGCGTGGCCATGGACAGCGCGAGTTCCGACTCGCCGAAGAACCGGAAGGTGAGGTACGTCACCAGAGCCGCGGATGCGGCGTTGATCAGATTGTTGCCGAGGAGCACCACGCCCAGCAGCCGGTCGGGGCGGGCCAGCAGCTGCGCGGTGAGACGGGCACCGCGGTGGCCGGTCTTGACCAGGTGCTTAAGGCGGTAGCGGTTCAGCGCCATCATGCTCGTCTCGGCGATGGAGAAGAATGCCGAGAGCACGAGGAAGATGGCGAGTACGAGCAGCAGGGTTCCGGTGGAAATGTCGTCCAAGGCGGGGGAGGGTCAGAAAGAGAGGGGCAGGCGGCCCGGCCGCGCTATCGGCCGAGCAGGACTTCGAGGACGAACTTGCTGCCGATGTACGCGAGCACCAGCATCAGGAACCCCGCGAGGGTCCAGCGCAGGGCGATCCGGCCGCGCCAGCCCCAGAGGCTCCGCCCTGCCAGCAGGGCGCCGAAGATGAGCCAGGAGAGCACACCGAACAGCGTCTTGTGATTGAACTGCAGTGCCTTGCCGAACACTTCCTCCGAGAACAGCATGCCGGTGAGCAGGGATGCTGTCAGCAGCGCGAAGCCGGCCGCGATGATCCGGAAGAGCATCTTCTCCATCGTGAGGAGCGGCGGCAGACTGCGCAGCAGTGCCGGCATGGCGCCGCTATGGAGCTTGCGTTCGACCACGGCCATCAGCAGGACATGCAGCGAAGCGATGGTGAACAGGCTGTAGGCGAGGATCGACAGGGCCAGATGCACTCGGAAGCCCGGGAGCATGGCGTTGGCGAGCGGCTTGTGGGCCGGCGCGAGGAGCGGCATCAGCGCAGCCACGGCCGCGATCGGCACCACCAGGGCCTGCAATCCCTCCAGCCGGTAGAAGAAGCTGCCGAGCCAGTAGATGACGATCGAGAGCCAGACGATGCAGGAGAGCGCGTTGCCCACCCCCATGTACATGGCATCGCCCGCGAACATGTCCCGGTAGAGCAGGATGCCCTGGAGGATCAGCGGCCCGAGCAGCGCATAGCGCGTCCAGGCGAAGCCGGCAGGGTTGGTGGGTTCGGTACGCCACAAGCCGCGGGCCAGGACGGCGCCGAGGATGGC
>CAZEDA010000364.1:0-4115 GCA_964510915.1 uncultured Rhodocyclaceae bacterium
AGGTACAGCGCGCTCTGCCCGCCCTCCGCGCGTCCGTAGGCCAGATACAGCGGGCCAAGCGCGGTATCGGCGGCGATGTAGACCGACCCCGCCGCGACGAACCCCGTCGTGGTGGTCAGGAGAGGACCGTCGAGCTGGTAGATGCGGCCCGCTTCGAGCGAAGCACCGATGAACAGTCCGTCGACGAGCGCGGGAATCCGCTTGAGGCGGTAGTAGTAGGCGAGCCGCCCCATGGTGAAGCCGTCGCCCGCGAGCTGACCGAACTGGAACCCCGACAGGTTGAGGAAACCCCCGAGCGAATACGCGTCGTAGACGGGCAGCACGCCGGACAGGACACGGCCGCCGCGGACGGTAAGCACCGCACTGTGCGCACGCAGGCCGAACGCCTGGGAGGCCTCGAACTGCCCGGTCGTGTAGCCGGTCGATGCGCCGAGGAACTCCGAGGACTTCACGACCGATCCGGCGGCGTAGGTGCCGTCGGTCGGAAAGTTGATGTTGTCGAGGCGGTCATAGAGCGCCCGGACGTTGAAGTTGGCAATGGTGAAGTCGACGGGCCGGAAACCCACGAAGGCGGTCGACGGCTCGGCCGAGGCCGACGCGCGGTACACCCCGGCCCGCAGTTCTCCCCATTGTTCGAAGTTGGCGCCGATGTCGAGTCCCACGCCGGCCTGCCGGACGACGTACTGCGCAAGGCGCCGGTCATCCGCGAAGAGGTCCCACGTGCGCTGCGATGCCTGGATGCGCGGCGCCACGAAGAGCCAGCCGCGCAGGTCGAGCGGCTGATAGAACTCCGAACTGATGCCCGGGTTGTGCCCGAGCTGGGCAAGGGTGCGCCACTCCGCGCCGAGCGAGTTGATCCACGTCTTGTTGTGGAAGGCGAGCAGACTGAAACGGCCGTCCCCCTTGAAGTCGCTGAAGAGCTTCAGACCGAATCGCAGGTAGGAGGGGCCGCGCGGCTTCTCGGTGGTTTCCACCTCGAGGGTGCGCTCGCCGGCCCGGTCCACGAAACGGTAGTCGATGCGCGCGAGATCCCCGCGGCCATAGAGTCGGCCGATGCGGGTCCCGAGGGTCTCGTCATCGGGCAGCGCACCTGTCTCGCTGCGAAGCACAGCATCGACCGCAGCGGGATTCACGTACGAAAGACGCCCCGTGTCCACTTTCATCTGCGAGACGGGCTTCCGCGGCAGCAGCCGCTCCACCTGGGCGAGACGCACCGACTCGTACTCTTCCTGTGAGAGCGACAGCTGCTCCAGCCGCCCCGCGGCTGCACGCGCCGCGGCGACACCGCGGAGGACCATCTGCTCCGACTTGTCGAAGTCGACCGCCGAGAGTCCGCTCAGATCGGGCTCGATGAGCACATCGCGCTCGGTGAGCTCGGCGAGCGAACGGCGCACGTTCTGCTCGGTGAGGATGTTGATCATCTGCAGCGACACCCCCACCACCGACTGGAGGTCCTCGCGCCGCAGCAGCTTGGTGCCGAGGTTCACGGCGATGATCACGTCGGCGCCCATCTGTCTGGCCACGTCGACCGGAAGATTGCGCACGAGACCGCCGTCGAGGAGGATCCGCCCGTCGACTTCCTCGGGGGAGACGATGCCCGGCACCGACATGCTGGCCCGCATGGCGCGCGCGAGATCCCCCCGGGAAAGGACCACCATGCGACCGGTCTCGATGTCCGTCGCCACGGCGCGGTACGGGATCGCCAGCCGGTCGAAGTCGCCGTCGGGTGGCTCGCGCACGAACCCCCGGAGCACGCGGAGGAGTTCCTGCCCCGCGATCGCCCCCCTCGGCAGAAACGGAATGCCGTCCCGGACGCCCAGTTCCACGCCCCACAGGCCAGCGGCATCGAGCTGCTTGCGCAGAATCGACTGGTTGGCACGGGGAGGCTCGTCTCGGCGGACGGCATCCCAGTCGATGGCGCCGATGCGCCTCGCCTGCTCCTCGGGACTCATGCCGCTCGCGAAGGACGCGCCGACGATCGACCCCATGCTGGTGCCGACCACGTAGTCGACAGGCACACGCAATTCCCGCAGCACCTGCAGCACGCCGACGTGGGCGATGCCCAGGGCACCGCCCCCGGAGAGGACCAGCCCGATCCTGGGCCGGCGGGGCGGCTCGTCCGCCGCAAGCGCTGGCATGGCCCAGGACAAGGCCGCCAGCAGCAGTGCGAGCCAGGCCGGGAAGGACCGTGTCATTCGGGACCTATAATGCGGGACATCATCTGCCGTGCGAGGAATCACCGTCATGTCTGCCACCCTGGAAACCCGTCCCGCCACTGCCGACGCCATTCTTCTCCGGGAAGACAGCGCGGGCATCGCCAGACTGACCCTCAACCGGCCTGCGCAGTACAACGCCCTGTCGCAGGCAATGCTATCGGAACTGCAATCGGCCCTGGAGTCCATTGCCGGCGACAAAAGCGTCCGGGTGGTCGTGATCGGCGCGAACGGGCCGGCCTTCTGCGCCGGCCACGACCTGAAGGAAATGCGCGGCAATCCCCGCAAGGACTTCTACGATGCGCTGTTCGCCCAGTGCAGCCGGTTCATGCTCACCATGGCCCGCATTCCCCAGCCCGTCATCGCCCGGGTCCATGGCATCGCCACCGCGGCGGGCTGCCAGCTCGTCGCCGCCTGCGACCTCGCCGTCGCCGCCGACAACTCGCGCTTCGCGACCTCGGGCATCAACGTGGGCCTGTTCTGCTCCACCCCGGCAGTGGCGCTGTCCCGCAATCTCTCGCGCAAGCGCGCCATGGAGATGCTGCTCACGGGCGAGTTCATCGATGCGCCGACCGCGAAGGATTTCGGACTCGTGAATCGCGTCGTCCCGCTCGACAGGCTCGATGCCGAAGTGAAGATCCTGGCCGATGCCATCATCGCGAAGTCACCCGTGGCCGTGGCCACCGGCAAACGGATGTTCTATCCCCAGCTCGAAGTCGGCCTCGAGGAAGCCTACCAGCAGGCCGCGGAAGCCATGGCCTGCAACATGATGGCCGAGGACGCCGGCGAAGGCATCGACGCCTTCATCGGCAAGCGCCCGCCCGTGTGGAAGGGCAGGTAAAGGGCAGACGCCGCAACCATGGAACCCACCCCGCCTCCCAACCAGAAGGCCTCTCTCTTCACCGTGGCGAAAGCCGTGTTCTGGAGCTTTCTGGGCATCCGCCGCAAGACGGACATGCAGTCGGACGTCGTCAAGATCACGCCGATGCAGGTCATCGTGATGGGCGTCATCGGGGCGGCGATCTTCGTCGCTTCGCTGGTTACGTTCGTCCACTTCGTCACGAGCAAGTGAGACGGCTCCTCGCGGCGGTGCTGCTCGCGGCCGCCACGGTCGTCCGTGCCGCAGCCGTGGACGAATCCGCCGTGGCGGAGGCCGTCTCGCACTACACCCAGGGCAGGTTCGATCAGGCCCTCGCCTTGTTCCTGCCGGCCGCCGAGCAGGGCAACATCTCCGCGCAGTACCACGTCGGCCTGATGTACGCACGCGGCGAGGGCGTGGCACGCAATCTCGCCGACGCTGCCCGGTGGTTCGAACGCGCGGCAGACGGCGGACACAACCACTCGCAGTTCCTCATCGGGCACATGTACTCGAAGGGGGACGGCGTCCCTGTCGATCGGGTGCGGGCGCACATGTGGTTCACCGCAGCGGCCGCCAACGGCTGGTGGAAGGCCCGTGAAGCGCGCGAGAAACTCGTGGATGCCGGCATGACATCGCAGGAAGTCACAGAGGCCGGCAAGCGCTATCGGGCGTGGGAAGAAAGCCGGACCAGGCGATAGGGGACGGTCTGCACGACCCGCGGCGTCGCGTTGTGCGGTTCAGGCCTTGCCCAGGTAGGCCTCGTGCAGGGCGTCGCTGCCCAGCATGGTATCCGCGGGACCTTCCCCGACGATGCGGCCTGTGTCGACGAGATAGCAGTGATGCGCGTGACGCAGCGCCTTCTCGACGATCTGTTCCACCAGCAGGATCGACATCCCTTCCCGGCACAGCGCCGCGGCCACATCGAGAATCCGGTCGATGACGATCGGCGCGAGACCCGCCGAGGGTTCGTCGAGGATCAGCAGCTTCGGATCGCCGATCACGCCCTGCGCCACCGCGAGAATCTGCTGCTGCCCGCCGCTCAG
>CAZEDA010000365.1:0-4112 GCA_964510915.1 uncultured Rhodocyclaceae bacterium
ACCGGGTACTTTCCGAGCAGGCCATGTTGGGCTGACTCACACCACCGGGCCTCCACGAATCCCTGGGCGGTACGGCCCGGGCACAGGGCCATTCGGCGTCAGTCGGTGGGACGGACCGCGTCCGGACGACAACGCTCAAGTTGCGGGCTATTCGGCCGCTAACTTTATGAGAGTGTTCCCTTCCGTCCCGGACAACAGCCGCCCTCGAAGTCCTTCCGCGGGTCTCCAGCGCCGATGCAAACGCAGCCATGACCCCAGCCGCCACCCTTTCTCCGGCAGTCGACGAGACCGAGGCGCTCGAGCGTCGTGTCCTGGCTGCGCGCGTGCAGCTGCTCTTCGACCGGAATCTGCCGGCGGTGCTGGCCATCATGCCGTTCGTGCTTCTGCTGTGGTGGTTCCTATGGCCAGTCGCAGGGCATGCCCACCTCAATGGCTGGGTGGCGTCCAAGGCCGTCGCGACCGTGGCCTTGCTTGCGCTCGACCGGCTGTATCGACGCCGGGCGACGGAGGCGTCGGCCGCTGACTGGGGGCGGTACTACACGCTGGCGCTGGCATTCGACGGACTGAGCTGGAGTGCGATGGCGGTGGACATGGTCCCCGCGGACCGGATCGACCTGCAGGCCGTCACGGTAGCCATGATCGTCGGCGTCGGGGCGCTCGCCGTGCTGGCGCAGTCGGTGTACCTGCCAGCGAGCGTCGTGTTCTCCGTCACGCTCATCGCGCCCGTGGCGCTCTGGCACCTGACGCAGACAACACGCGTCGGAACCTTCGCGGGCTTGGGTCTCGCCGCGTTCCTTGCCTGCATCGTGATCAATGTCCGACGCGCTTCTCAAACCTCGTCCGAGATGCTGCGGTTGCGCTACCGGCTGGACGAAGTGGCGGAGCAGCGCGCCCGCGCGCTCGCGGACGCCCAGCGGCACAGTGCGGTAAAGAGCCAGTTCCTTGCCACCATGAGTCATGAGATGCGCACTCCGCTGCACGGCATTCTGGGCTCGGCACGGCTGATCCGCGATGAGCCGCTGACGGCGACCGCGCGCGAGCGTCTGGATCTGGTGGACCGGTCGGGCCAGCATCTGCTGGACCTGATCAACGACATCCTGGATTTCTCGAGAAGCGAAGCCGGAGAGCTTCGGCTGCACGTGGCGCCGTTCGAGTTCGATGCGCTGTTGCGTGAAGTGATCGGGATGTCTTCGGCACCCGCTCGCGACAAGGGCCTCCAGCTTGCGTTCGAGAGCGACCTCGGATCACCCGTCTGGCAGACGGGTGATCCGAAGCGGCTGCGCCAGATCCTGATCAACCTCGTGGGCAATGCGGTGAAGTTCACCGATCACGGCACAGTCACGGTATCTGCGCGGCGGCACGGCGCAGGCATCATCGTCGCAGTGCGGGACACAGGCATCGGGATCGATCCGGCATTCCTGCCACGCGTGTTCGCCCCCTTTCAGCAGGCGGACAGTTCGTATGCGCGCCGGCACAACGGGACCGGTCTCGGTCTCACGATCTCTCGCGAACTCGCGCGTGCGATGGGCGGCGACATCACCTGCGAGAGCGCGCCGGGGGAAGGATCCACCTTCTCGCTCGCGCTGCCCTGGCGGCCGAGTGATACGCCTGCCGCGGCGCCTTGCCGCCCCGCGTACCCAACGGACACTGCAGCGCTGAGTGGGCGGGTGCTCCTGGCCGAGGACAATGAGATCAACGTGCTCGTTGCGCGGTCGATGCTCCAGTCGCTCGGACTGGATGTCACCGTGGCGACGGACGGCACCCACGCGCTGGCCGCGTATCTTGAGGCACCGCCTGCCGTCGTCCTGATGGATTGCCACATGCCGCGAATGGACGGCTTCGAGGCCACACGCCGCATTCGGACCGAGGAAGGCGATCGGGGATGGCCCCGCACGCCGATCATCGCCGTCACTGCAAACGCGCTGCAAGACGACCGGCAGCTCTGTCTCGATGCCGGCATGGACGACTACCTGCCCAAGCCCTTCACGCCGGAAGATCTGCGCAGGACGATCGAACGCCATTGCCCGGCGGTCGCCGATCGGCGGGCGGCATGACAGATCTGCGATCACTCCCCGCATCCGCCGATGCCGGACGAGACGAAGGCGTCCAGCAGCGGGTGTTCGTCGAACGGCTGACGATGCTGTTCGACCGGAACCGCATGCCGGCCGCGACGATCGTTCCGTTCGCGCTGCTGATCGTCTGGTATCTGTGGGACGTCACCCCCCACGATCGACTCCTTGGCTGGCTCGCGCTGAAGGCGGCGGCCTCCGGGCTGCTGATCGGCATCGACTTCGCATACCGGCGCCACGGCGCGCGCTGGCCCGCCGACACCTGGTTCCGCCTCTATCTGTGTCTCCTCGCGATCGACGGCCTCAGCTGGAGCCTGGTGGGGAGCTGGCTCATCCCGATGGAGCGGCCCGACCTCGTAGCCATGATGTTCGCCGTGGTCGCGGGGGTCGGTGCCGTGGGCGGCGTGGCGCTCGCGGCGTTCGTGCAGTCGACGGCGGTGTTCGCGGGGACCCTGCTGCTCCCGGTCATCGGCTGGCACCTATTCCATCTCACGCAGCTGGGCGTGTTCGCGGCGGCGGGAGCCTCGGCTTACCTTGCGCTGCTCGTGCACAACGGTCACCTCGCAGCTCGTTCCACGATGGAACTGGTAAGGCTGCGTTTCGAGTTCGGCACGGTCGCGGAGCAGCGGGCCCGCGCGCTCGAGTCCGCGGAGCGCAGCAGCGCGGTCAAGAGCCAGTTTCTCGCGACCATGAGCCACGAGATGCGCACGCCGCTTCACGGCATCCTGGGCACCATCGCACTCATGCGCGGGCGCTCGCAGCCGCCCGAGGACCAGGAAGGGCTGGAACTCGTGGAACGCTCCGGGCAGCACCTCCTGGGCATGATCAACGACATCCTCGACTTCTCGCGCATCGAAGCCGGGCGCACCACGCTCGAGGATCGTCCGCATGATGTCCGGGTGGCCATGGAGGACGTCGTCCGGCTCTGGCGGGCGGGAGCTCAGGCGAAGGGTCTCACGGTCCGGACCGAGATCGACATTCCCGTGTCCTGGGTGCGCGGCGATGCGACGCGCCTGCGCCAAGTGCTCCACAACCTCGTGGGCAACGCCGTCAAGTTCACCGAACAAGGCGAAGTGACGCTGCGCGCCAACGTGATCGGCGACCGTCTGCGGATCCTGGTGAGGGATACGGGCGCAGGCATCTCCCCCGAGGATCTGGTCCGGGTGTTCGAGCCGTTCCAGCAGGCCGACAACTCCTATGCGCGCCGTCACGCCGGCACCGGACTCGGTCTTACCCTCTCGCGCGAACTTGCACGTGCGATGGGCGGTGACGTCACCGCGGAGAGTACGCCGGGCATCGGGTCGGTCTTCACGCTCGATCTGCCCTGGGTGCCTGCCGAACCCGTCGCTCCGGAAGGCACAAACGGCCAGCCGGAGTCCGCGCGCAACCTGAAGGGACGGGTACTGCTCGCCGAGGACAACCCGGTGAACGTGCGCGTGGCCATGGCCATCCTGAAGAAGCTGGGCCTCGAGGTGGCCGTCGCCGCGGATGGCGAGCAGGCCGTGGCGAGTTACCGCGCGCAGCGGCCGGATGCCGTGCTGATGGACTGCCACATGCCGGGAGTTGACGGATTCGAGGCGACGAGCCGGATCCGCGAACTCGAGTCCCAGCAGGGAGTTGCCCGGGTTCCCATCCTTGCCGTCACGGCCAATGCCTTCCGGGAAGACCGGGAGCGCTGTCTCGCGGCCGGCATGGACGACTACCTGGCCAAGCCGTTCAGTGCCGAGGACCTCGCGCGCATGCTGGAGCGCCATCTGCCCCCGGCGGAGGCCCGAGCGGCGTAGGACGCCAGGCAGCGTCGCACGCCGAGGCGCTCATCGCTCTCCGGGATCTGGAAAGAACTGGTCAGCTTCTGGAACAAGCGTTGGCGCAGATCCAGTGACTGGATCAGTCCAGGCGTGATGAGGGCGAATGCATCGTGCGCACCGTGTTCTCCGCCTTCGAAGATCAGGAAGGCAAGCGGGACATCCGGGAGGCATCGGCCCTGCTTCGAGAGACCCGTGCCCGGCAGTGACCAAGCCTGCCGGGCGCTCGGACGCACGA
>CAZEDA010000366.1:0-4111 GCA_964510915.1 uncultured Rhodocyclaceae bacterium
TCCATCACCTGCCGGTACCGCCCTGTCCGCCAATTGCGCACGGCATCCCGCACGAGGGGCGAGGGCTTCTCGCGGTAACGGCGCACCACGGTTCCCGCGGCGGCGGTCCAGCCGCGCTGGGCTTCCGCCATCGCGAAATCGAACTCGCTCGTGTGCGCGGGTCGCGGCGCCACGGGCTGCGGCACGACCCCTACACGGACGGTGCGGCGGTCGAAGTTGGTCTCGTCCACGGGCACTTCGAGGACGTGCAAGCCGCGCTCCGGTTGGAGGATATGGTGCGCCCCGAACCCGGCCACGGACAGCACGATCCCGGTGGCGGTGTCTCCGCCCACGGTCTTCAACTGCATGCGCCGCGCCTTGGCCCAGCCCTTGTACATCTCGACGATGTTCCGCAGGAACGCCACCTCCGCCTCTTGCGACCGCGGATCGCTCGCCACCCGGTCGATGATGAGATAGACGTCGGAAGGCGCGCCTTCCTCGGTATCCGCCAGCGCCGCGCGTACGAGGTAGATCTGCTCGGCCACGCTGGCGACGAGTGCCTGCGGCACCTTGCCGTCGCGCTCCACCCGCCGTTCCAGACGTTGCATGAGTGAGCGTGCGGTCTCCGCGCCGGCCTCGATGCGGTCCATGCGTTCCGCGAGGTCGGTCACTGCGTAGCGGTCGTGCGGATCCAGCCAGCCGAGCAGGTCGGTGCCGAGCGCTTCCCAGTCCTCTTCTTCAGCGCGTGGAGGGGTGTCCTCCCAGAAGCCCGGCGCGCTGATGCGGGCGAGCAGGGCCGCCTTGGTCTTGACCCATTCCTGCGATTCGAGGTGCCCCGACAGTTCGGAGAGCATTGTCTCGAGGAAGGTGCGTGCCGCGGGCGTGCCCTCGGGGGCGAGCACGAGGGATTGCAGTGTCATGCCGCTTGGCGGCGCGGCGGCGGGCTCCGCCACCGTAGTGGCTTCGGCCGGCGGGGAATCCGGGTCCACGAACTCCACCTCGATCGCGCGGCCGTTGCTGCGCACGAAGAGGAACTGATCGCCCTCGGGGAAGCGATGCTCGACGATCGTAAGGGCGATCGGGGCGAGCACGTGCTGGTCGATGGCGCGTCGGAGCGGGCGCGCGCCGAGATCGTTGGTGAAGCCCTTCTCCAGCAGGAACTCGATCGCGGAGTCCTCCCACTCCACCGCCCAGTCGCGCGTGCGGAAGCCGCGACGCTGCAGGACGTCGTGCAGTTCCTTCTCGAGGATCTTGCGCATCACCGTGCGGGACAGCGGGCGGAACACGACGACGCGATCCAGCCGGTTCACGAACTCCGGGCGGAAGGCCTGGTTGATCGCGCGCGTCACCTGCGCTTCGCTGAAGGGGCTGTCACCGTCATTGAAGCCAAGACTCGACCCCTTGTGTGCCACGGCTCCGAGATTGGTGGTGAGGATGATGATGCTGTGGCGGAAGTCCGCGAGGTTTCCCCGCGCGTCGGTCAGCCGGCCATCGTCGAACACCTGCAGGAAGAGGTCCCAGACATTCGGGTGGCCCTTCTCGAATTCGTCCAGCAGCACCACGGAGAAGGGCTGCTTGCGGATGCGGTTCACCAGCGCGTCGACTTCCGCGCCGCCGCTGCCGTCGCCGAGGATGCGCGCGAGGGAGCTCGGGTCCTGGAACTCGCTCATGTCGAGCCGGATCATCCGGTCCGGCGAGCCGAACAGGTACGTGGCAAGAGTCTTCGCCACTTCGGTCTTGCCCGTGCCGGTCGGGCCCGCGAACAGGAACACGCCCACAGGGCGGTTGGGGTCGGTGAGTCCGGCCTTCAGCATTGCCACGCGGTCGATCAGGCACTGCACGGCCTCGGGCTGGCCCATCACCCGCGCGTCGAAGTGTTCCCGGATGGTCTTGGAGTCGAGCCCTTCGCGGTCGTCCAGCACGGCGTGAGGCAGACCCGTCAGCGTTGCGAGGGTCTCGATGAGGTCGTTGCGAGTCACGGTGGTGGCGCTGCCCGCGGCCACGCGAATCCTCGTGCTGCGCAGCAGGTCGATCGCGCTGCCGGGCAGGGCGCGGCTGCTGAAGTAATGGCGCGCGAGGTCGACGGTGTCCTGCACGAGAGCGGGATCGAACGCGAGGCCCGCAGCCTTGAACTCCGCGTCCGCCACGCGGCGAACGAGATCCTGTGCATCAGGCTGAGATAAGGGTTCGATGCGCACGGTGCGGAATGCCCCGCGCACGCGAGGTCTTTCCTGCAGCAGCCGCTCGAAGGCGCGCGGCAGCGTCTCTCCCACCAGGCGCAGCCGGCCGGACTCGACGGCCGGCAGAATCATGTCGAGGACGCCAATGGGGCTCTGCCGGTGCTGGCCCGCGAACACCAGTTCGTGCACGTTGGGCACGTACCACACCACTCGTCGCTGCGAGTCGAGGTTGTCGAACAGCTCGCGGACGCGTGCTTCGAGCTCGCCCATGAAGGTCTGCCCGGCCATGACATCGGTGGCCGACGCCTCGAACACATGCCATCCGGCTTCGCGCACGCGGTCCGCGACGGCGCGGAAGAACGAGGTCTTGCCCGAGCCGGACTCGCCGACGATCACGATCCCGCAGGGGTCCTCGCCGGTGAGCGCCTTGGCGGCGTCGGCCACGGCTTCGCGCCACGTGTCGATCACGATGAGCGGCGTGCCGAAAGGGTCGTGACGATGCAGGCGGCCGACGCGCTCCAGTGCCACCGTGTTGAGCTGCGTGCGCTGCCACTCCGCGATCTGCGCCTGGAGGACGCCGGCATGCGGAGTCGTCAGGCGCCCCGCGACGTCCGCCATGATCGCGAGAGGCGCCGCAGGCGTCTTGGTGAGGGCAGGCGTGAGGTCCAGCGTTTCTCCGGCCGCGATTCGGGCGTCGATCAGTTCGGACAGAAACTGCTGCAGCGTCGGGTTGTCCGGCCACCAGTGCTGGGCCTGCACGAGGATTTCGCCGATCAGCGGACGTGACGGCGGCGCGTGACGCTGGAACGCACGGAACAGGAAGTAGTGGGACCACACTCGCGTCGAGTGCACGTAGGGTACGATCCGATCGAGCACTTCACCGCCGTCGTCGCGCTCGCAGATCGCCTGTGCGGCCATCGCTTCGAGCATGCCGTTGCTGCTGATGCAATAGGCGGCGACCTGCGAGATGGGCATGGCGGGGTCGCGCATCAGTGCCACGCCCTGACGGAACGGTTCCTCCGCTTCGAGTTCCTGCGGGTGGTTCGAGGCGTCGTAGGCGTCGGAAAGCGCCGCCGCAAACTGCTGCACGGTATGGGGTGCGGGTTCCGCCGCGGGCTCGTCCGCCGGCGTATCGTTGTCGGACGAAGCGGGCTGAGACGGTGCTTCCGCCGCCTTGCCGCGCAAGTGACGCCAGAGGAACCAGACGATGAAGCTGGTGGCGATGAGGGCGAGCGTTTCCATGCGTGTGCGGGAAGAAAATTCCAACCGGAGCCGGCAAATGCGCCGACTCTATCCGAAACCCGGAGGACTCTCACCTTGAGTGCGAAGCCCGTACTTCGTTGGTACTTCGATGTCATCTCTCCGTATGCGTACTTCCAGGCCGAACGGCTGGCCGAGGTCGAGGCGGTGGCGGAAGTGCAGCGCGTGCCTGTGCTCTTCGCCGGCCTGCTGGAACACTGGGGGCAGCTGGGGCCGGCCGAGATCGTCCCCAAGCGGCGATTCACGTTTCGCTACGCCGTGTGGTACGCCCATCGCCATGGCATACCGCTCAAGATGCCGCCGGGACACCCTTTCAACCCGCTGCGCCTGCTGCGGCTGGCAACGGCGTTCGACGGGCGGGCAGACGTGGTGCGCGAGGTGTTCCGTTTTGTCTGGGCAGAGGGCTGCTCGACAGATGATCCCGCGGCTTGGCAGGACCTCTGTTCACGATTCGGGGTGGCGGACGGCGATGCGTTCATCGCCCAGCCCGAGGTCAAGGCGCGGCTCGTGGCGAACGGGCAGGAGGCTGTGTCACGGCAGGTGTTCGGTGTCCCCACTTTCGTGACGCCGGAGGGCGAGGTGTTCTGGGGTGTGGACTCGACGGAGATGCTGCTCGACTACCTCGCCGGCGCGCCGATCATGCGCCAGCCGGAAATGCTCCGGGCGGATTCCCTCCCGGTGTCGAAAGCCCG
>CAZEDA010000367.1:0-4105 GCA_964510915.1 uncultured Rhodocyclaceae bacterium
TCTTCGAACACGGTGAAGTCGCGATGCGCCCGCTGGTGCTGCGCGAGATCGCCGAAATCCTCGGACTGCATGAGTCCACGGTATCGCGTGTGACGACACAGAAGTTCATGCTCACGCCGCGGGGCATCTTCGAACTCAAGTACTTCTTCGGAAGCCACGTCTCGACGGAAACCGGCGGTGCGTGCTCCGCCACGGCGATCCGGGCGCTGATCAAGCAACTCGTCGGTGAGGAAGACTCCCGTCGCCCGCTCTCCGACAGTCAGATTTCGGAGATTCTCGGCAAGCAGGGCATTGTGGTGGCCCGCAGGACCATCGCAAAATACCGGGAATCCTTGCAGATCCTGCCGGTCAATCTCCGCAAGACCATCTGATCTCGCCATCGCCGACATCGGATCCCATCCCGGCTTCGCCTGGTTGGGGTTCCGGCAACGGCGCTCTGGACAAACCCGCATTCGTGGGCGAAGCTTTCAAGCCATGACTCTCGTCTCCAAGCTGCTTCCCGAATCACGCGTCATCGTCGATCTCGACGTGGCCAGCAAGAAACGCGTGTTCGAACACGCGGGTCTGGTCTTCGAGAACGAACTGGGCGTTGGCGCTTCCACCGTCTACGACAGTCTCTTCGCCCGCGAGCGGCTGGGATCCACCGGACTCGGACATGGCATCGCCGTCCCGCATGGGCGCATCAAGGGTCTTCGGGATGCCGCCGGCGCGTTCGTCCGCGTCAAGAACGCCATCCCGTTCGAAGCGCCGGACGGCAACCCCGTCAAGCTCGTCTTTGTGCTCCTCGTCCCGGAGAAGGCGACCGAGATTCATCTGCAGATCCTGTCCGAGCTGGCCGAGATGTTCAGCGACAACGAGTTGCGCCTGCGGATCGACGCAGCCCGCGACGCCTCCGAAATCCACACCCTGATCACCACCTGGGAGCCCCATGCCCCAGCTCAGCATCGCGCGGCTGTTTGACGACAACCGCCTCGAACTGAAGCTCACCTGGCAGCACGGAGACCGGGACAGCGGTCCTACGCTCGATTCACAGCGCATTCGCGGTTCCAGCAAGGGCCTGATCGGCCACCTGAATTACATCCATCCGAACTGGATCCAGATCTTCAGCCACACCGAAGCCGAGTACTTCGCCGGGCTCGCGCCGGAGGCCCGGGAAGAAGTCCTGTCCAAGCTGGTCGCCAGCGGCACCGCCTGCCTGATCCTGAGCGATGGCGAGAAGGCCCCCGATTTCCTCACGGATCTCGCGACGCGCATGAAGGTCCCGATGCTCGCCTCGCCGATTCCGAGCCTGCAGATCATCTGGTTCATCCGCACCTATCTGGGGCGGGAACTGGCCGAGTTCGTCACGCGGCACGGCGTTCTGCTCGACGTTCTCGGGATGGGCGTGCTGCTGACAGGCGACAGCGGGGTCGGCAAGAGCGAACTGGCGCTGGAACTCATCACGCGCGGCAGCGGCCTCGTCGCGGACGACGTGGTGGAGCTCTATCACGTCGCGCCGCAGACGCTCGAGGGTCGCAGCCCCGAGATGCTGAAGGATTTCCTCGAGGTGCGCGGTCTCGGAATGCTCAACATCCGCACGATCTTCGGCGAGACGGCCGTCCGGATCCGCAAGAATCTCAAGCTCATCGTCCAGCTGGAACGGCCCGTCGGCGGGCATGTCCCAGGACTGGAACGTCTTCCCCTCCACGCAAGCACGGAGGAGATAATGGGAGTCGCGGTGCGCAAGGTGCAGTTGCCCGTGGCGGCCGGGCGCAATCTCGCCGTTCTGGTCGAAGCCGCGGTGCGCAACTACGTGCTCCAGCTTCGCGGCATCGACAGCACCCACGAATTCATCCGCCGTCAGGAACAGCACCTGGCGGACGGCGACACCTGAGCCTTCACCATGCGTCTGGTCATCATCAGCGGGCTGTCCGGATCGGGCAAGAGCATCGCGCTCAACGTCCTGGAGGACAACGGCTACTACGTGGTCGACAATCTGCCGGCCAAGCTGCTGCTCTCTCTCGTCGACTATCTGGAGCACGCCGGCTACGCGCGAGCCGCGATCAGCGTGGACGTCCGGAGCGGCCAGGGACTGGAAGAACTCCCGGACATCGTCAATCAGGTCAAGCGCCGCATGCTCGACCTCAAGGTGATGTTCCTCGAGGCCAAGACCGACACCCTCGTGAAGCGTTTCTCCGAAACGCGGCGTCGCCACCCGCTGTCCGAAACCGGTGGCACTCTGCCCGAGTGCATCGAGCGCGAGCGGGAACTGCTCGAACCGCTCAAGGCCGTCGCCCATCGCATCGACACTAGCGACCTCTCGGCCAACGCGCTCCGCGGCTGGATCAAGGAGTTCGTCAGCGCAAGTGCCCATGCCGGCCTCACGCTGCTGGTGGAGTCCTTCGGATTCAAGCACGGGATTCCGCTCGATGCCGATTACGTGTTCGATGTCCGGTGCCTGCCCAACCCGCACTACGATGAACGACTGCGCCTGCTGACCGGCCGCGATTCCGCGGTAGCCAAGTTTCTTCGGGACGCGGAGGTGGTTGGTGCGATGCTGGACGACATCCGCGGGTTCGTGGAGCGCTGGCTGCCCTGCTTCGAGCGGGACAATCGCAGCTACCTCACCATCGCCATCGGCTGCACGGGTGGCCGCCATCGCTCGGTATACATGGCCGAAGCGCTCGCCGCTCACTTCCAGGCCGAGCGTACGGTCCTGCTCCGGCACCGCGAACTCACCAGCGCCGAACTGCTGCCGCGCAAGTGATCCGTCCCCTTCGCCTCGCCGGTTTGCTGCTGACTTCGATCGCTCTGGGGTTCGTCGGCGAGGCCGTGGCAGCCGAATGGGAGCGCGTCCCCTCCGCAGGCAACGATCTTCACTACTACGACCGTTCCAAGATCACCATCCAGGGCGACGAGATCGTCTACTGGCGAAAGGTTGTCCTGGCCAACCCGACCCGTGTCCGCTCAGGCATCACCCGATCCGCGATCTACCAGGAGCGGATCCATTGTCGCAACCACACGCTGAAGAGCCTCGGATGGCAGCTGTTCGCGGCGGACGGCGCAGCGCTCGAAGGCGCCACGACCACGGAGGGCGAGGCCGTCGCCATCGTTCCGGAAACCATCGGTGACCGATTCCAGTCCGCCATGTGCGAACTCGTCGAGGCGCGCCGTCGCCAGCAGGCGGAGTTCGCCCGCGAAGAATCACTCCTGTCCGCCAAACGAAAGGAACTGGAGGCGCTGCGCGCAGAAGTGGACCGTCTCGAGGAGAGTGTCTCGCGCCTCCGCGCACGCGAAGCCGCGCTGGGCGAGAAGCCCGCCGAGCAGACCGCAGCCACACCCCAATGACCTCCGCTCGCAACGCCATTGCACTCGCATTCACCGGAGCGTCGGGCATGCCCTACGGGCTCCGCCTGCTGGAATGCCTCATCCGCGCGGGAGAGCCGGTCTGGCTCGTCTACTCACAGGTCGCACAGATCGTGGCTCATCAGGAGATGGGACTGCGTCTGCCAACCCAGCCGCGTGAAGCCCAGCGCTACTTCAGTGAACTCTACGGCGCGACGGAAGGTCAGCTGCGGGTCTTCGGCCGTGACGACTGGTACGCACCACTGGCCTCCGGTTCCAACGCGCCGCGCGCGATGGTGATCTGCCCCTGCTCGATGGGTACCGTTGCATCGATCGCCGCCGGACTCGCGGACAACCTCATCGAACGCGCTGCCGACGTCGTCCTCAAGGAGCGGCGACGTCTTGTCATCGTGCCGAGAGAGACGCCGTTCTCCACTCTCCATCTGGAGAACATGCTCAAGCTCTCCCGGAACGGCGCGGTGATCCTCCCTGCGAATCCCGGTTTCTATCTCCGGCCCCAGTCGGTGAACGAACTGGTCGACTTCATCGTCGCCCGGGTACTCGACCATCTGGACATCGACAACGACCTCGTCCGCCGCTGGTCGGATGACGGAACTCAGCAGAACAGTCCGGAAGGCACCTAGTTGGAAACCCGTCTGCATCTGCCCATCTTCCCGCTGAACACCGTCCTGTTTCCGGGAGGTGTGCTGCCGCTCAAGATTTTCGAGCAGCGCTACCTCGACATGACCAAGCGTTGTCTCCGGGACGAGTCACCGTTCGG
>CAZEDA010000368.1:0-4082 GCA_964510915.1 uncultured Rhodocyclaceae bacterium
CGATGCTGATGCTGGTGATGTCGAACAACTTCCTGCAGCTGTTCTTCGGCTGGGAAGCGGTGGGCCTCGTGTCGTACCTTCTGATCGGATTCTGGTACACGCGACCCACGGCCATCTTCGCGAACCTCAAGGCGTTCCTGGTCAACCGGGTCGGCGACTTCGGCTTCATCCTCGGCATCGGGCTCGTGCTCGCGCACTTCGGCTCGCTCGATTACGCCACGGTGTTCCAGGCCGCGCCGGCGAAGGCCGCCGAGACGGTATCCCTCTGGGGTACGACGCCCTGGTCGCTGCTGACGGTCATCTGCATCCTGCTGTTCATCGGTGCCATGGGCAAGTCGGCGCAGTTTCCGCTGCACGTGTGGCTGCCGGACTCCATGGAAGGTCCCACGCCGATCTCCGCCCTGATCCACGCCGCCACGATGGTGACCGCGGGGATCTTCATGGTCGCGCGGATGTCGCCCCTGTTCGAACTGTCCGAGACGGCGCTGTCCTTCGTCATCGTGATCGGCTCCATCACGGCGCTGTTCATGGGCTTCCTGGGCATCGTCCAGAATGACATCAAGCGCGTGGTCGCCTATTCGACGCTGTCCCAGCTGGGCTACATGACGGTGGCGCTCGGCGCGTCGGCCTACCCGGTCGCGATCTTCCATCTGATGACCCATGCGTTCTTCAAGGCCCTGCTGTTCCTGGCAGCCGGCTCGGTGATCATCGGCATGCACCACGATCAGGACATCCGCCACATGGGCGGCCTGCGCAAGTACATGCCCATCACGTGGATCACCTCGCTGGTCGGCTCCCTGGCGCTGATCGGCACGCCGTTCCTGTCGGGCTTCTATTCGAAGGACAGCATCATCGAGGCCGTGGCGGCGTCCCACGTGCCCGGCAGCGGTTTCGCGTACTTCGCCGTCGTGGCGGGCGTCTTCGTCACGGCCTTCTATTCCTTCCGGATGTACTTCCTGGTGTTTCACGGCAAGGAGCGTTTCGACGCCCACGGCGATGCGCACGGCCACGGTCACGACGACCATGGGCACGGCCATGGCGGCACGCCTCACGAGTCCCCCTGGGTGGTCACGCTGCCGCTGGTTCTCCTCGCCATTCCGTCCGTGGTCATCGGCTACATCGCCATCGAGCCCATGCTGTTCGGCGACTACTTCAAGGGCGTGATCCACGTGGCCGAGTCCCACGAGGCCATGGCGCACTTGCGTGAGCATTTCCATGGCGCCACCGGCATGGCGGTCCACGCGCTGCAGACGCTGCCGTTCTGGCTGGCGGTCGGAGGCGTTGCCGTGGCCTGGTTCTTCTACCTGAAGGCGCCGGCCATCCCCGCGGCCATCGCCGCCAGCGTCGGCCCTCTGCACAAGCTGCTGCTCAACAAGTACTACTTCGACGAGATCAACAACGCGGTCTTCGCCGCCGGCGCCCGCGGGTTGGGTACCGCGCTCTGGCGCGTGGGCGACGTCGCGGTGATCGACGGTTTCTTCGTCAATGGCGCGGCCCGAGTGGTCGGATGGTTCTCCCGGATCATCCGCAAGTTCCAGTCGGGCTTCATCTACCACTATGCGTTCACGATGATCATCGGGGTGTTTGCTCTGCTCACCTGGTGGTTCGTGCGGACGTGACCTGCCGATGACCTCCACACCTCTGCTCACGCTCGTAATCTGGGTCCCGATCCTTGCGGGCGCGCTGGTCCTCGCCACCGGGTCCGACCGAAACTCTGGCCTCGCCCGGACCATCGCCCTCATCGGTGCGCTGGCCGGATTCGCGGTGGCGCTGCCTCTCATCGCGGGGTTCGATCCGACGGCGCACGGCATGCAGTTCGTCGAGTTCACGCCCTGGATCGGCCGCTACAACATCAACTACGCGCTAGGCATCGACGGCATCTCCCTGCTGCTGATTCTTCTCAATGCGTTCACGACGATCCTCGTGGTCATCGCCGGCTGGAAGGTGATCGAGTCGCGTGTCGCCCAGTACATGGCGGCGTTCCTGGTGATGTCGGGCCTGATGAACGGCGTGTTCGCTGCGACGGACGCGATGCTCTTCTACGTGTTCTTCGAAGCCACGCTGATCCCGATGTTCCTGGTCATCGGCGTGTGGGGCGGGCCCAACCGCATCTACGCCTCGGTGAAGTTCTTCCTCTACACGCTGCTGGGTTCGCTGCTGATGCTGGTGGCGCTGCTCTATCTGTACCAGGCGAGCGGCGGCAGCTTCGCGCTCGCGGATCTCCACAAGCTGCCTCTGCCCATGGGCGTGCAGGTGTTCGTGTTCATCGCGTTCCTCGTCGCGTTCGCGGTCAAGGTGCCCATGTGGCCGGTGCATACCTGGCTGCCGGATGCCCACGTCGAAGCGCCCACAGGCGGTTCCGTGGTGCTGGCTGCCATCGCGCTGAAGCTCGGCGGCTACGGTTTCCTGCGGTTCTCGCTCCCCATTGCGCCTGACGCGAGCCATGCGCTGAGCGGTTTCATGATCGCGCTGTCCCTGATCGCCGTGGTGTACATCGGCCTCGTCGCGCTGGTGCAGACCGACATGAAGAAGCTGATCGCCTACTCGTCGATCTCGCACATGGGCTTCGTGACGCTGGGCGTGTTCCTGTTCGAGCGGATGGGCATGCAGGGCGCCATCATCCAGATGATCTCGCACGGCTTCATCTCGGGCGCGCTGTTCCTTTGCGTCGGGGTGATGTACGACCGTCTGCACTCCCGCCAGATCGCCGACTACGGCGGTGTGGTCAACAAGATGCCGGTGTTCGCCGCCTTCTTCATGCTGTTCGCCATGGCCAACGCCGGACTGCCCGGGACGAGCGGGTTCGTGGGCGAATTCATGGTCATCATGAGCGCCACGAAGATCAACTTCTGGTTCGCCTTTGCGGCGGCGACCACGCTGATCTTCGGCGCGGCCTACACGCTGTGGATGTACAAGCGCGTCGTGTTCGGCGCCGTGGCCAACCCGAAGGTGGCCGATCTCGAGGACATCGAGGCGCGCGAGTGGCTGTTCCTCGGCGTGCTCGCCATCGCGGTGCTGTGGATGGGTATCCATCCCGCGCCGTTCAACGAGGTCCTCGAAGCCCCCGTGTCCGACCTGCTGCAACATGTCGCCAAGAGCAAGCTCCCCTGAGCGCCAGCGCTCACGCCGAGAGCGGAGAATCCCGTGACCCTCACTTCTGCCGATTTCCTGCCGGTCTGGCCTGAGATCCTCCTCCTGGCGATGGTCTGCGTGATCCTCGTCGCGGACCTCTTCCTGAAGGACAGCCAGCGCGGCGGCACCTACGCGATGACGCTGCTCACGCTGGCAGCCTGCGCGCTGGTCACGGCAGCTTCCGCCCGTCCGGATGTCACGTTCGCGTTCCACGGCATGTTCGTGGATGACCCGATGAGCGACACCCTCAAGATCATGGTGTATCTCGCGGTCGGCGCCATGCTCATCTACTCCCGCAGCTATGTGGCTCTGCGCGGGATGTATCGCGGCGAGTTCTTCACGCTCGTCCTGTTCGCGACGCTGGGAATGATGGTGATGATCTCCGCCAATCATTTCCTCACGCTGTATCTCGGGCTGGAACTGCTCTCGCTGTCCATGTACGCGCTGGTCGCGCTGCAGCGGGATTCCGCGGCGAGCACCGAGGCTGCGATGAAGTACTTCGTCCTCGGCGCGCTCGCCTCGGGCATGCTGCTCTACGGTGTCTCCATGGTGTACGGCGCGACCGGATCGCTGCACATTCCCGAAGTCGCTGCGCGCATCGCGGCGGGCAAGGCGAACATGACCATCCTGCTGTTCGGTCTTGTGTTCGTGGTGGCAGGGCTCGGGTTCAAGCTGGGCGCGGTGCCGTTCCACATGTGGGTGCCGGATGTCTATCACGGTGCGCCGACCGCGGTGGCGCTGCTGATCAGCACGGCGCCCAAGCTCGCGGCCTTCGCCTTCGTGATCCGCATCCTGGTCGAAGCGCTCGGCAACAAGGCGCTCTTCGTCGAGTGGCAGCCGATGCTGATGCTGCTCGCGGTCGCGTCCATGGCGCTCGGCAACCTCACCGCCATCGCGCAGACCAACCTCAAGCGGATGCTCGCGTACTCGACCATCTCGCACATGGGCTT
>CAZEDA010000369.1:0-4067 GCA_964510915.1 uncultured Rhodocyclaceae bacterium
ATGGCGGCTGACCTGTTCGAGACGTATGCCGTGACCGTGGTGGCCACGATGCTGCTCGGCGCGCTGACGCTGAAGACCATGGGCGCTGCCGCCGCCATCTACCCGCTGGTGCTGGGTGGCGTGTCGATCATCGCCTCCATCATCGGCTGCTTCTTCGTGAAGTATTCGGGCACCGGCAAGATCATGACGGCCCTGTACAAGGGCCTGATCGTCGCTGCGGTGCTCTCGATCATCGCCTTCTGGCCGGTCACGACCTGGATCATGGGCGATGTCTCCACGCACTATCCCGACCTCTCGGTCGCGAAACTGTGGGGCTCCGCGCTCGTCGGCATTCTGCTGACGGCGGCCATGGTGATCATCACCGAGTACTACACCGCCACCGAGTACTACCCCGTCCGCTATGTGGCCGAGGCATGCACGAAGGGCCACGCGACCAACATCATCGCCGGCATCGCCGTCTCGATGAAGTCCACGGCCTGGCCCGTCGTCGCCGTGTGTCTCGCGATCCTCGCGGCCTACAGCCTGGCCGGCCTCTATGGCATCGCGACCGCCGCAACCGCCATGCTCTCCATGGCTGGCATCGTCGTGGCGCTGGACGCCTACGGTCCCATCACCGACAACGCCGGTGGCATCGCCGAAATGGCGGAACTCCCCAAGGAAGTCCGCAACGTGACCGACCCGCTGGATGCCGTCGGCAACACGACCAAGGCTGTCACCAAGGGCTACGCGATCGGCTCCGCCGGCCTCGCCGCGCTCGTGCTGTTCGCCGACTACACCCACGGTCTGGAGAACGCCGGCAAGGCCGTGTCGTTCGATCTGTCCGACCACATGGTGATCGTCGGCCTGTTCATCGGCGGCCTCATCCCGTTCCTGTTCGGCGCCATGGCGATGGAAGCCGTGGGTCGCTGTGCCGGCGCGGTGGTGGAAGAAGTGCGCCGTCAGTTCCGCGAGATCAAGGGCATCATGGAAGGCACCGCCAAGCCGGAGTACGGCCGCGCGGTGGACATGCTGACCGCGGCCGCCATCAAGGAAATGATCATCCCGTCGCTGCTCCCCGTGATCGTGCCGATTCTCGTCGGCCTGATCCTCGGTCCGAAGGCGCTGGGCGGTCTGCTGATGGGCACGATCGTGACCGGTCTCTTCGTCGCGATCTCCATGTGTACCGGCGGCGGTGCCTGGGACAACGCCAAGAAGTACATCGAGGACGGCCATCACGGCGGCAAGGGTTCGGACGCCCACAAGGCGGCCGTGACCGGCGACACCGTCGGTGACCCGTACAAGGACACGGCGGGCCCCGCGGTGAACCCGCTCATCAAGATCATCAACATCGTCGCGCTGCTGATCGTCCCGCTGCTGCCGACCCCGGCGGTGAATGCCACGCCGGCTGCGTCTCACGGCGCGGCACCGGCCGCTGTGGAAGCACCCGCCGCTGCCGCCCCGTCGGCGGCTGCCGCGATCGCGCCGGCAGTGGTCCTGTTCGAGACCGGCAAGACCGAGATCGACGCCACCGGACAGGCGGCTCTCAAGGCGATGACCGACTTCCTCGCAGCGAACATGGACGCGAAGGTGGCGATCTCCGGCTACACCGATTCCTCGGGTGACCCGGCCAAGAACGAGGAACTCGCGAAGGAGCGCGCCAAGGCCGTGAAAGGCGCCCTTCTCGCAGCGGGCGTCATCGAGGAGCGCATCGCGATGCTGAAACCGGAAGTCATCACTGGCTCCGGTTCTGCAGACGAGGCGCGCCGGGTGGAAGTCCGCCTGGCTCAGCCCTGACGGAAGTTCCCATCAGTCCGATCACACGATCGGACTGATGACGAAAAAAACGCCCGGTGCTCGCGCACCGGGCGTTTTGTTTTGGATGAGCGCGGGTGACTGCCGTCAGGCAACAGCCTGCAGAGCGCGGCCGCGACGATCGCCGAAACGGCGGTCGGGGAACGCCAGCGCCAGCTGCTGCTGACGACGATCCAGATGACGGCGATCGCGATCCACCGAGCCGTCCTCGGTCACCGTGGAGTAGGCGCGATAGGAAGTGTGCAGCGCGAGGTGCAGCAACTGGAGGCTGCGCTTGGCGGCCGTCATCACCCGCGCCTGCATGCGTTCGGTCACGGCGTAGCGCTTGATCACCTCGAGGGCGATCTTGGGATGCTCGTCGTCGTACTTCGCGTGCTCGCGCATCCACTTGTAGGTCTTGGGACCCATGTCCACCCCGTCGCGGTCCCGGTAGGACTCGAAACCGGCGACGATCTTGCGGGACAGGTCACCGGTCACGCCTTCGATCGCAAAGCTCGTTGCGGCCACGGCCTCGGCGAGGCTGCCCTTGGTATTGATGTACCAGAGCCAGTCGGTCAGGGACTGCACGTCCCGGAGCACCGGCCGGGTACCCTCCGCGACATCGAGCATCTCCTGACGGTCCAGCCCGAAGCCCTGCCCCATCCACAACCAGTGCTCGGCGTGAGCCTTCTCGACGCGGATGTTGTCGATGAAGTACGACCGCGCATAGTCGTCCTCGACCTTGATGAGGGCCTCGGCGAGGAACTTGGGGAAGGCATGGATGAAGGGATAGACCTGCAGGATCCAGCCGCGCATTTCGGGCAGGCTCAGCCGCCCGCTCGCCACGCCGTCTGCCCACTCGCTCTCGAGCAGTTCCTTCCAGTACGGGTCGATGAATTCCCGCAGCGAATCGACCCACTGCGGATCCGGCGACAACTCGTAACCCATGCCCATGTTGCTCTCCAATGTGAACGCTGAGGACTGGTCGGAGAAAGTCTGCGGGTGCACGAGACCTCGGTCGGACCCGTCCGGGCCGTCCGGAAATGCCGCTGACATTCGTCCACTGATGCCACTGAACTTCAGGAAACAACCCGGAACACAGACCGAGCACGACGGCCGGAGGTTCCGTCAGATTTAGACTCAGTGTAATTGCCGAAAATGACGGTTGCAAGTTCCTGCCAGGGTCATTCGAATGGCATGAACACTGCTCACGCGACGGGACGAAACGCTAAGTCGCTGATGACATTTGGGTAACGAACGTACCCGGGAGAGAAGCCACG
The DNA here is from genome assembly GCA_964510915.1 of uncultured Rhodocyclaceae bacterium. Classification (GTDB taxonomy): domain Bacteria; phylum Pseudomonadota; class Gammaproteobacteria; order Burkholderiales. Next base: position 3,051 of record CAZEDA010000369.1, read on the forward strand.
TGTCGCAAAGACGCCACACCTGCAGCAAAATCTAACGGCAACGGAATTTTGCCGAATTCCGCTTTTGGCCTCAGGCTACCTTTACGGCAAGTTCGAGGCGCGATGCGAATGGCTTCGGTCGACCGACGCCGTAACCTTGCGCGAAATCGACACCGATGCCGCGCAGGGCTTCCAGAACGTCGGGGCCGTCCACGAATTCGGCAATGGTTTTCTTGCCCATCACGTGCCCGACATTGTTGATGGCCTCCACCATGGCTCGGTCGATGGGATCCACCACCATGTCCTTCACGAAGCCGCCGTCGATCTTGAGATAGTCCACGGGCAGGTGCTTGAGATACGCGAACGACGACATGCCCGCGCCGAAATCATCGAGTGAGAACCGGCAGCCGAGAGCCTTCAGTTCGGACATGAACCGCTGCGCCTTGTCGAGATTGGCGATCGCTGCGGTCTCGGTGATCTCGAAACAGATGGAAGCGTGCGGTACATCGAACCGGTCAAGCTGTTCACGCACGAAATCGAGGAAGCGCTCGTCGGTGATGGAAGCTCCCGACAGATTGATGGAGCACAGATCGATGGGCGGGGAGACATGTTCCGCACGAAGCCGGGACAGCGTGGCCAGCGCCGTGCGCAACGTCCAGCGATCGATCGACGGCATGAGGCCGTAGCGCTCCGCCGCCGGGATGAATGCCATCGGCGGCACCAGATCGCCCTGCTCGTCCAGCATCCGCACGAGAAGCTCGCAGTGACGGCCGGTGGCGGTCGCGTCGTCGATCGCCACGATGTCCTGGGCGTAGAGAACGAACCGGTTCTCGTCGAGCGCCTTCTGCAGCCGGCCGATCCATTCCATCTCGCCCTGGCGAAGCGTGAGCTCGCTGTCCTCGGCGCGGTAGACCTGCACCCGGTTGCGTCCCTTCTCCTTCGCCATGTAACAGGCCGTGTCCGCCGCCCGCAGCACTTCGGCGAGCGTGAACAGGCCGTCCTCCACATTCACGAGACCGATGCTCACGCCGATGTTGA
>CAZEDA010000370.1:0-4065 GCA_964510915.1 uncultured Rhodocyclaceae bacterium
GGCGGCACGATCGTGCTGGCCGGGTCGGTCACGCCGCAGTTCGGCGCAATCGAGGGACGCAGCGGCGGTGCGGTGACCGAGAGGATCACCTTCGCTCCCGGGGAATCCTTCGGTACGGACCTCGGCAATCCGTTCTCCCAGGCGGGCGCCCAGGACTGGCTGTTCGGACTGGAGGGACTGCGGGCCGGCGACCAGTTCACCGTGACCGTGACGGCCGGTCTCGTGCCGGAGCCCGGGACTTGCGCCATGCTGCTTGCGGGGCTGGGCCTGCTCGGATGGGGAGTGCGCCGGCGGGCCTGAAAGAAGGTCTGAACATCGACGGGCCGCGGAGGACGGGCCCGTCGGTTCGCTGACTGCGCTGAGCGTCAGCCTTTGCGCCAGTACACCAGGCTCGTGCCCCGGATGTTGCGAAGACCGTAGCGCTCGCGCGCATCGATCTCCTCGAGCGCGCGGGTCACCCCCTCCCAGACACCGTAGTCGTGCCAGACGATGACACCGCCCGGCCGCACCATGCTCATGGCGGCTTTGGTATCCGAGTGCACGTAGTCGTAAGCGTGGGAGCCATCCACGAACACCATCGAGCATCGCCCGGCATAGGGCGAGAAATCGAAGCTGCCGGAATCCCCGAGCAACTGGGTGATCTTGCCGACAGCGACCGGATGGGCGGCGCGGTTGCGCTCATAGCGCGCGCCCGACCTCGCCTTGTCGACGAGCGATCGCTCGGCCCCTTCGATGGCAAAGGCCGTCGACGTGTCGGGGGGCAGATCGAGCGTGTGCACCCGGCACGTGGCGGGAGAGTTCATTGCCAGATTGAAGGTCGTGCGACCATCGAAGGTGCCGATCTCGAACAGGTCGGTGCCTTCCGCGCATTGCGTCGCAAAAGCCGAGAGGATCGCGAGCTCGCTGAGCCGCACATCGCCGTGAGATTTCTCGCCTTCCCATACGTCGAAGCGTCGCGACGACGTCGCCTCGCTCCAGGACACCCTGGGCAGGCGCCGCACCTGCACCGCGAGATCGTGCTTGCCGCGCATCCGGCGGGAGAACGCACGCCAGCGGCTGGAAGCGGCAGACAGGGGAAGGTAGATCCGGGTGGCGTAATAGCCGGTGAGCGCAGCGTTCATCGGAAGGCCCGCCGGCCGGATGGGGCATTGCCGGGGACGCGTTCGTCGGAACGCGGGAGACGTTCTTCCATCGATGCTCCGGTTGCAGTTGGTATGGACGAGCGACGGAGGAACGGTCGGCTTCGGACGCCCGGGGCCACTCCCCGAGCGCCGGGCCGGATGATGTCACGAATCCCGGATCAGGAAAACGCGATGGCCAATCGGGGTATGGCCAGAATTCCGCAGTCGGACTCCCAGCTTTCGCCCGCTGCGATCGGCAGGGCGTCGGTGAGCGTGCCCGTGGTGACGATCTCGCCGGCAGCCAGAGGGGGAAACTGCGGCATGTCGGCAAGCAGCCGGGATACATGCGCCAGCGCCAGCAGCGGACTGCCGAGGACGACGGACCCGCGGCCGGTCTCGATCACCTCGCCGCCCTTGCGCAGCGTGAGCGTGAAGGATTCGAGCAGTGCCGCCGGATCGCGCCCGGCGAACGCCGCCATGGGGACGGGCTCCCCCACCACCAGCGCACCGTGCAGACCGAAGCCCGCCGCGCAGTCCGGCGCCTTGAACTTCCAGTCCGGGTAGTGGCTCTGGACGATCTCGAAGCCCGCCGCCACCCACTCCACGCAATCGAGAACCTTCCGGGGGTCGTCCGTCACAGGGACCGCCGACCGCAGCTTGAACACGACCTCCGGTTCGATGCGCGGCTGACAGAACGGCGCCAGCGCGAACGACACCGGCAGCTTGTCGGCGAGCACCAGCGTCCGATCCCAGACCGCAGCGATCAACGGTCGATCGATGTTGTACCGCGGCCAGAGCGTCCGGTTGGTGAAGCCGATCTTCCGGCCCACGGGGCGCCAGCCCGAAGCCTGGCGGCGCTGCTGGATCTCGTGGAGGACGGCGTACCCGTCGGCCATCGTGAAGCGCGGGTCCTGCTGCGTGAGGGGGGTGATCGTTTCGACACGGTCGTAGGCGGCGATGAGCCGGGCGGCGAGATCGGCGACGTTCGTCATGTCGTGGCTCCCGCGCAGCCTGCTCCGGTCATGGGCACGACGATCATCACGCCGCCCCCGGATTCATGAGCTTTCGCAGCACATGGCGGTGATTGCGCACATGCGGGCGGACTTCCGTCGGCCAGCGGCCGGCGTCCACAGCCTTTGCCCACGCTTCGCTCACCAGCACCTCCGCACTTTCGAGTTCGTACATGGCGCTGTAGCGGGGCTCGCCTTCGACCATGATCTTCCGGATGGTGCCGGCAATGGCCAGTTCCAGCGGTTCGTTCGTGCAGCGTACAGCCGACAGCACACCCGGCACCTTGAGCAGATTGGGGACGTGCTCCGTGTCGTACACCTCGTTGAACAGCGCTTCCTTCGCAGGGTCGACGTCCATGCTGGCGATGAACAGATAACGGGCCTTCGGATGCATCGTCTTGTCCTCCTTCGTTGTGACCGGAATCTGCGGTTCCGGTGTTACGGTGACAGGTTCTCCCGCACCAGGGACTGCTCGCGCAGCGCGACGCCCGGCGTGATGCCGAGCGCCAGCGCGAGCGGGTTCACGTGATTCACGATTCCGTCTTCCAGGGTGCTGCTCGCGTAGCCGATGCGGGCGGAATCATGCGACACGGTACAGGCCGCAAGACCCTCCGCCTGCAACAGTTCGAGCGCGGCGATCCCCGCACGGTCGAGGCCGACGCCGGCATCGTTGAACACGCTCAGAAGCGGCCGGGCCGCGATTGCGAAGCGACCGGAGCTCACCCCGCCGTGAGACCCGCTGATGGCGATGCAGCCCGCATCCTCCGGACCGAGCTGCGTGATCGAATCGACGAGACGGACAGCGCGCGGACGGTTGGTTTCCACGCGCACACGACTCAGATCGACAGGTGCCCGCGGACCGTCTCGGAGGTCACCTTGCCCGGTGGTATCTCGGCCATGATGCGCCCCTTCTCCATCACGTAGCAGCGTTCGCTGATGGCGAGGATCGTGTCGAGGTTCTGCTCCACGAACAGGATGGTCGTGCCGAGTTCCTTGCGGATGGACTTCAGCGCATCGCAGATCATCTGGACGATGGAAGGCTGGATGCCCTCGGACGGTTCGTCCAGCAGCATGAGCGCCGGGTTGCCGATGAGTGCGCGCCCGATGGCGAGCTGCTGCTGTTCACCGCCGGACATGGTGCCGGCGAGCTGGGTGCGCCGCTCCGCGAGGCGGGGGAAATACTGGTAGACGAGATCCTCGAGCTTGCGGCCGCCGGGGCCGCCGATGAGTTCGCCCACCGCAAGGTTCTCCGCCACGGTCATGCGCGGGAACACGTCGCGTCCCTGCGGGATGTAGCCGACGCCAAGCCGCGCGAACGCATCGCTCGGCTGCCCGGTCATGTCCTTGCCGAGGATGCGGATGCCGCCGCGATTGGCGCGCAGCAGGCCGATGAGGCAGCGCAGGGTGGTGGTCTTGCCCACGCCGTTGCGACCGATCAGACCCACGATCTCGCCCTTGGCGATGCTCATGTCCACGCCCTGGAGAATGGGTGTGGCGCCGTAGTTGGCCCACAGGCCCGTCACCGACAGCACCGGTTCAGTGGTCATGGGTCTTCCCCAGGTAGATTTCGGCGACGCGCGGGTCCGCGAGGATCTCCCCGATGGAGCCGCGAGCGAAGACCTTGCCGAAATGCAGCACCGTCACCCGCTGGGCGATCTGCCGGACGAAGGCCATGTCGTGCTCCACCACGAGGATCGTCGTGCCGCCGCTGTTGAGTTTCTGGATCAGCTCGCCCGTGCGGAAGGTCTCCTCCGGGGACATGCCCGCCGTCGGTTCGTCCATGAGCAGCAGCGAAGGCTTGAGGGCCAGTGCCATGCCGATCTCCAGCCACTGCTGCTGTCCGTGGGACAGCGCCCCGGCGGCCTTCGAGGCATCGCTCGAAAGCTCCAGCATGCCGAGCAGGCGGTCCTCCTCGGTCGGGAGCTGCTGCTTCG
>CAZEDA010000371.1:0-1176 GCA_964510915.1 uncultured Rhodocyclaceae bacterium
CACGGCGCCGTGAATCTTCCATGAGGACTGCGTGACCCGCGATGGGGAACATCCGACCATGCGCCGCACCCTGCGGACGCTTCCCCCCAAAACGGAGACGACCCATGACCGCAAGCCGCCCCACCCTTTCCATCCTCGCCGCAGCCCTGCTCGGGCTGACGTGCATCAATGCCGCCCATGCCGCCCCGGTACAAGTCAAGGTAACGGTGGAGAACCTCAGTCCCATGGATAGCATCGCCTTCGCCCCGCTTCGCGTGGGATTCCATAACGGGACTTACGACGCTTTCAACATCGGCGAGACTGCGAACGCTGCCATCATCTCCGTGGCCGAAGGCGGTAGCGGCGCCGACTGGTTCCCGGCCTTCATGGCAGCGGACCCGACGGCGACGCTCGGCAGCGTCCTGCCGACGCCGGCTGGTCCGCTCCTGCCCGGCGCGAGCGGCACCGCCACCTTCACGGTCGACACGTCGGTGAATCCGTACTTCACCTTCGCCTCCATGGTCGTGCCGAGCAACGATTTCTTCATCGGCAACGACGACCCGATGGCCTACCGGCTGTTCGATGCCCAAGGCAATCTCGCGATCTCGAGCATCCTGCAGCGCAGCCGCGATGTCTGGGACGCGGGCTCCGAAATCCATGATCCGGCCGCGGCCGCATTCGTGGGGATGAACAACCTGCGGGCCGATCAGAACTCCGTGGTCGCCTTCAACTTCGCCGAGATCGCAGCGTTCAACGGACTCACCACGGGGCCGGGCTACGTCTTCAACAGTCAGTTGCAGGCGAACACCGACATCTACCGGATTTCCTTCGAAGTGGCCCCGGTGCCGGAACCGGAGACGTACGCGATGATGGGGATCGGACTGGGCCTGCTGGGCGTGGCCCGCCTTCGGCGCAAGACGGCACGCTGATGTCACGGCGGAGCCGGGCGCTCGCCACGGTTCCGCCGTCCCCGGCGGCGGCCTACCAGGCGTAGCTGTACATCGCGTGGAAGGCGATGTACTCCAGCCGCGCCGTGAGCCCCGGGCCCAGAGGCACTTGAGGATTGGTGTAGCGAACTTCCGACGGGAAGAGATATTCGAGTCCCGCTGCGAAGTGATGGCGCTCACCGAATCTGCGCGTCGCCCCGAGCGTCAGATGCTTCTCGCCGATGGGAGCGAGCGTCGGGCTCAGGGTCTG
>CAZEDA010000371.1:1276-4057 GCA_964510915.1 uncultured Rhodocyclaceae bacterium
CCGTCGGTCATCGGCAGGGCGACGCGATTGGCGAACACGAAGCCAAGCCGGACCGTCGGTGTGAGCTGGTACTGGGCGCCGAGCCGGTAGCCGCTGCGGGACGCGCGGACGTTGTCGACCGCGACACCGAAGAAAGTGCGCGTCGGGTCGAACGCATCGAAGCTGGAACTGTTGGGAAAGATCCTCTGCTCGGCCACCGCCACGACCGCGGAAACCCCGATGCCGAGCGACAGCTTCGGTGTGACCTCCCAGGACAGTCCGCCCGTCAGCTTGCCGACGCCGAAGAGGGCGGTGAGTTCGTCCCGCCCGCCGAAGGGCGTGGCGAGGTTTTCGAACTGCGCGCCCGAACCGCCCTGGAAGAACATGCCGATGCCGGCGACGACCGGGCTGCCGGCGATGCGATGCGCAAGCCCGAGGCCCGCCACCGGAATCACCTTGTTCGTCACCTGACGGTCATTGCCGAGGCTGTCCCGATGCGCGCCGTCGTGGATGAACGCGCTGGCAAGGTACACGTCCACGCGCCCCCCGCCCAGCTGGGACAACCCGGCAGGATTGGTGTTGAGCGCGGAGGTGTCCCTGGCCATCGCAGCATCGGCGCCGGCCATGAGGGCAGATTCGGTCCCGAACCCGATCTGGTTGATGCCGTTGTTGGCCTGTACGGAGCCGGTGGCTAGAGCGAAGAGGGCGGGCGCGGAAAAGGCAAGGCAGAGGCGACGGCAGGCAGACGTTCCCAAGGCGGCGGTCTCACTGGTTGTTGTGACATCTTCGTGTCCGCGTCGACTCTACCCGCGACCGCGAGGAGTTCGCAACGGGCACGAACGGGATCGACCGACCATGCCGCCGTGAACGCCCGGCCGCGACCCGAGCGTCCGGCTTGCGCTACTTGCCCAGACCCATGGAGCGCGCCACCACTTCCTTCATGATCTCGTTGGTGCCGCCGTAGATGCGGGAGACGCGCGCGTCGGCGTAGGCCCGCGCGATCGGATACTCCAGCATGAAGCCGTAGCCGCCGTGCAGCTGCAGGCATTCGTCCAGCACCTTGCCCTGCATATCCGTCGTCGCGAACTTCGCCATGGCTGCCGTAGCGGCATCCAGCGTGCCCTTCTGCAGTTCGACCATGCACTGGTCCACGAACACCCGTGCGATCTGCACCTGGGTCTGCATTTCCGCCAGCTTGAACCGCGTGTTCTGGAAGCTCGCCACCGTGGCCCCGAAAGCCTTGCGCTCCCGCACGTAGGCTAGCGTCTCGTCGATGGCCTGCTGGGCGCAGGCGACCGCGTCGATGGCGATCTGCATGCGCTCCCAGGGAAGCTCCTGCATCAGGTAGGCGAAACCCTGCCCTTCCGCGCCCAGCAGATTGTCGGCAGGAACCTTCACATCGTCGAAGAACAGTTCGGAGGTGTCCTGCGCCTTCAGGCCCAGCTTCTTCAGCCGCCGTCCCTTCTCGAACCCTTCCATGCCGCGCTCGACGAGCAGCAGGCTCGTGCCCTTCGCACCTCGAGTCGGATCCGTCTTCGCGACGGTGATGACGAGGTCCGCGTGCCAGCCGTTGGTGATGAAGGTCTTCGCACCCTTCACGATGTATCCGCCGTCCGGACTACGCAGGGCCGTGGTCTTCACGGCCTGCAGGTCGGAACCGGCGCCGGGTTCGCTCATGGCGATGGCCCCGATGATCTCCCCGCGGGCCATGCGCGGCAGATAGCGTTCCTTCTGCGCTGGCGTGCCGTATCGCAGGAGGTAGGGCGCCACGATCTCCGAATGCAGGCCGAACCCGAGGCCCGATGCGTGGACCTTGGCCACCTCCTCCATCATCACCATGCTGAACAGGCGGTCCGCCCCGGCGCCGCCGTACTCCTCCGGCATGCTGGGGCAGAGGAAGCCGTTGGCACCCGCCGCGAGCCACACTTCGCGATCGACGTACCCCTGCTCCTCCCAGCGCTCGTGGTGGGGCACCACCTCACGATCCAGGAACTTGCGGAACGATGCGCGAAAGCTCTCGTGCTCTTCCGTGAACAGGGTGCGGGCGATCATGTCAGAGCCGCTCGACAATGGTCACGTTGGCCTGACCGCCGCCTTCGCACATGGTCTGCAGACCATAGCGCTTGCCGTGGCGATGCAGCGCGTGGACCAGCGTGGCCATCAGCTTCGTGCCGGATGCTCCGAGGGGGTGCCCGAGGGAGATCGCCCCCCCGTGCACATTGAGGCGCGCGGGATCGCCGCCCGTGGCCTGGAGCCACGCCAGCGGCACCGGGGCGAAGGCTTCGTTCACCTCGTACAGGTCGATGTCGTCGATCTTCATGCCGGCCTTCTGCAGCGCCCGCTGAGTGGCCGGCAGCGGCGCTTCGAGCATGATGACCGGGTCGTGACCCAGCACGGACAGATGGTGGATGCGAGCGATGGGCTCGACACCCAGGGCCTTGAGCCCCCGCTCGTTGACCACCATCACGCCGCTGGCGCCGTCGCAGATCTGGCTCGCGTTGGCGGCGGTGATACTGCCGCCTTCCTGCAGGACCTTCACGGAGGCAATACCTTCGAGGGATGCGTCGTACCGGATGCCTTCATCGGCCGTGTGCACTTCCCCGGTCGGCGTCCCGGCGCCGACCCTCACCTCCACCGGCACGATCTCGTCGGCGAAGGCGCCCGCCTGCGTGGCGGCGATGGCGCGCTGGTGACTCTGAAGCGCGTAGGTGTCGAGCTGCTCCTTCGTGAGGCCGTACTTCTTCGTGATCATCTCGGCGCCGATGAACTGGCTGAAGTCCGGCCCCGGGTAGCGGCGGCGGA
>CAZEDA010000372.1:0-4054 GCA_964510915.1 uncultured Rhodocyclaceae bacterium
CCTCCATCGTCCGCGAGGACGACACCGGCCGGAAGTTCTTCGAGTTCCAGCCCGGCCCCATCTTCGCGAACATGGTGCTCGCGGATGAAATCAACCGCGCCACGCCCAAGACGCAGTCCGCCCTGCTGGAAGCCATGCAGGAGAACAGCGTTTCCGCCGGCAATGCGACGCGCCCGCTCGAACAGCCTTTCTTCGTGCTCGCCACGATGAACCCGCTCGAGATGGAAGGCACCTATCCGCTGCCGGAGGCGCAGCTCGACCGCTTCTTCTTCAAGCTGAAGATGGGCTTCCCGGGCATCGATCAGTTGCACCAGGTGCTGGACCGCACCACGCAGGCGTCCGCGCCCGCAGTGGAACGCACGCTCGCAGCCGGCGACATCCTCGCCATGCGAGAAACCGCGCGCGAGGTGCCCATCGCGCACCCGGTGCAGGACTACGCCATCCGCCTCACGCTCGCGACCCATCCGGAATCCGAGCAGGGCCACGAGATGGCGCGCCAGTACGTGCGCTTCGGCGCGAGCCCGCGCGGCACGCAGGCCCTGATTCTCGGTGCCAAGGTCCATGCGCTCATTCACGGCCGACTGCACGTCGCCTCCGAGGATGTCCGCGCGGTGGCGATCTCGGCGCTGCGCCATCGGCTGCTGCTCAACTTCGAAGCGGAGGCGGACCGGGTCGACACCGACGCGATCCTCACGCGCATTCTCGCGGACGTGGCCCCGGCGACGTGAAGCCCCGCAGCACGCTGTTCGACGAGGCGTTCCTGCGGCGGTTGGAGCACCTCGATCTGGTCACGAGGCGGCCCGTGGCGGGTCACCTCCGCGGCTCCCATCGCTCGCGCCGCACCGGCACCGGCATGGTGTTCGCCGACTATCGCCCCTACAGCGAAGGCGACGACACCCGCAATCTCGACTGGGGCATCTATCTGCGCCTCGACCGCCTCATCCTGCGTCTGTTCGAGGAAGAGGCCGACCTGCCCGTCTACCTGCTGCTGGACACCAGCGCCTCCATGGGGCACGGCGAACCGGGCAAGTTCGACTTCGCGCGGCAGATCGTGGCGGCACTGGGCTACCTCGCGCTGCGCAACTACGACCGGGTGAGCGCCATCGCCTGGGCCGACGGCGTGGCGTCGGAACTCTCCGGCCGGCGCGGCCGCACGCAGGTGTGGCCCCTGTTCCGTTTCCTCGAAGGGCTCACGCCGTCCGCCGGGACCGACCTGAATGCCGCGCTGCGAGGTACGTTCGGCGCCACGCGTACCCGCGGCCTCGTGATCCTGGTGAGTGACTTCCTCGACGCCGCCTCCTTCGCCGAGTCCGCGCGGTGGCTGCGCCAGTTCCGCCACGAGGTGGTGGCCTTCCACGTGATGGCGCCCGACGAGCTGTCGCCGGACCTCCCCGACCAGGTGGAACTGCAGGATGCCGAAACGGGGCAGCCGCTCGTGCTGGAGTCCACTTCGCAGCTGCTCGAGGCCTATCGCGAAGAAGTGGCCCGGCACTGCAAGGACATCGAGAACGCCTGTCGCAAGGAAGGCTGGTCCTATCTCCTCGCGAAGACCGACGCGCCGTTCGAAGACCTCATGCTGATGGCGCTGCGGCGCGCCGGAGTGCTGCGGTGAATTCAGGCCTGGCGCTTGGTCTTCTGGCGCTCGTCGCTGTCGCGGTCGTCGGCCTCTATCTGCTCCGCCCGCCGCCGCAACGCATTCTCGTCGGCTCCACGCTCATCTGGCAGCGCGTGCTTGCCGCCCAGCGCGGCCTGTCGCAACGGTGGCGCTGGTGGTTGTCGCTGCTGCTTGCGCTCGTCATCGCGCTGGCGCTCGCTCTCGCGATCACCCGTCCGCGCTCGGGTGAGCCCCTGCGTGATCCCAGGGACATCATTCTCGTGGTCGACGCCGGCCCCACGATGAATGCCATGCGCAGCGACGGTCGTACCCGCTTCGAGCATGCGCGAGACTGGGCCATCGACGAGATCCGTCGCAACGGCGCCGGTGCGCGATTCTTTGTCACCGACACGATGCGGACGGTCAGCACCGGCACCTTCGTCGACGCCGAACGCGCGCAGGCCGTGCTGAAGGCCCTCGCGCCCGCGCAGGGTGGTACCCCGCGGTTTCCCGATCTGGTGCTGCTGCCCAAGAGTGCAGCGGGCCGCGAAGTCGTGTTCGTCACCGACGGGGTCAGTGCCCTGGAGGGCCCGGCCGGCACGAGGATGCATTCCGTGTTCGAGGTGGCCGCCAATGTCGGCATCACGGCGTTCTCGGTGCGCCCGCGGGCGACCGATCCCACCCGGTTCGAGGGCTTCGTCGAACTCGGCAACGCCGCCTCGGAACCGGCGAAGGTCACGGTGAAGATCGCAGGCGCCGGTCGCGATCCGCTCACACGCACCGCGACTGTTGGCGCGAGAGGATTCGGATCCGTGACCTTCCCGGTGGAGGGCTTCACCGGCGGCGCGCTGCAGGCTTCGCTCGAAGCGCCGGGCGACGTGCTCGGCATCGACGACGTGGCGTTCGCGTTCCTGCCGTTCAATCGTGTGCTGCAGGTGGCACTGGTCACGGCGGGCAACCGCGATCTCGAACGGGCTCTGCGCCTCGACCCCCGCCTGAAGCTGAGCGTGCTCACGCCCGCGCAGTACGCCGCGAAGGCGGGCTTCGATGCCTACGTGTTCGACCGTTTCGTGCCCTCGCAGCCGCCGCTCGCGCCGGCGCTGGTGTTCCAGCCGGCGGCGATTTCGTGGCTCGCTCAGGCCAATGCACTTTCGGCGGCGCCGCAAGTCGCCGGCTGGGCCGGCAGCCATCCGGTTCTCGAGAACGTGTCGCTCGCCGATGTGCAGATCGAAAAGGCGGCGGTGTTCCGGGAGGCGCCGGGCACGCTGTCGGTGCTCGCGTCGGAGGCCGGCGGCAAGCCGCTCATCGTCGCGCGGGACAAGGCTCCGCGAGTCGTGGCGGTCGGCTTCTCCAGCACGGCGAGCAACTTCGCGTCGCAGGCGTCCTTCCCGGTCTTCCTGGCCAACGCGATGCAGTGGCTCACGGCGGAAGTCCCGCCTCAGAGCGCTGCCGTCGGCGCGGTGCGTGTCCCCTTCGAGAATGCCAGGGTGGAAGCCGTCAAGGCGGGCAAGGTCACCACGCGTGCCGTGCCGGGCGGAACCCTCTTCACGCTCGCCGCCGCTGACTTCGCGACGGTGGAGGCCGAGGGTGTTCGCATGCGCGTGGCGGTCAACACCGCCGACCCGGCGATTACCGACATCAACGCCAGCGCGTTGCCGCCCGATACGGGTTCGGCGCCGTCGAGTGCCAGCCAGAAGGCCGTCGCAGCCGCCCAGTGGTGGCCCGCGCTGCTGATCCTGGCTGGCGCGCTCCTGCTCGTCGAGTGGATCACCTATCACCGGCGGGTGACGTTGTGAGCGGGATGACCTTCGAACAGTGGTGGCCGCTCGCGGTCCTCGCCGTCGCGCTGCCGCTCGTCGTGTGGTTCTCGGCGCGCTCGCGCACCGGTCTGACTGGTGCCCATCGCGGTGTGCTCACCGTGGTTCGGCTGCTTGCTCTCGCGGCGCTGGCCGTCGCACTCATGCGCCCGACCTGGGTGGATCACGCCACCGAAGTGTCCGTCGTCTATGCGCTCGATGTGTCGCGAAGCGTCGACCCCGCGTTCATCGGCAAGGCCATGGACTGGATCGGCCAGTCGCAGGCGCGAGCCGGCGAGTCGCGCACCCGCGTGGTGGCCTTCGCCGATCGGATTCATCCCGTCGACTCTGCGCAGGGCATCGAGAAGGTGCCGTTGCGCGTGGAAGGTCGCGGCGGCGACGGCGCGCTCGATCCGCTGGTGACGGATATCGAATCGGCGCTCGACGGCATCGCGGGCAGCTTTGCCGACGACGATCTGAAGCGCGTGGTGCTCCTGACCGACGGGGTAGGGACCCGTGGCGAGGCGTGGAATCTCATCGAAAGACTCCGTTCGCGGAAAGTCCGCGTGTTCACCGTGCCGGCACCGTCGCGCGCGTCGGGTGACGTGTGGGTCGAGGGCATCGATCTGCCCGCCGAGCTGCGTCGCGACGAGACCGTGCAGGT
>CAZEDA010000373.1:0-4041 GCA_964510915.1 uncultured Rhodocyclaceae bacterium
GCCATCCCCACGATGCCCCATACCAGGGTCATGATGGCGAACTGTCGGACCACCTTGTAGTTGTAGGTCGTCTGCTCTTGCATGTTCGCTCCCTATTTGCCGAAGTCCCTTGTCTCCGCATTCGCCGTACACCCCATCCGACGAATGCAGCCCGATTATTGCGGTGCACGAATTCCCGCTGGTTGACCCAGATCAAGAGCCGCCGAAAGCACGGCCCGCCAGGGTTGATCCAGATCAATAACGCCCGCGGGTTGCGAAGCCCGGGGAATCGGAAGGTCGAACGGATGCATGGCGTCCCGCGCGGATGCGGGGCACGGAGGAAGGCGCGTCAGCGCTTGAACAATGGGAGCAGCCGCGTCGCTGCCTGAAACGAACGCACCACTTGTTCCGTCAATGCTCAGCGCTGCGACGGACGGTCGTCGTCGAGGAGGATGCGATGGGCGGGTCCCTCGAGGTCGTCGAACTGACCGTTGCGCAGGGACCACCAGAAGATGGCGCCAATGACGAACACCAGCACCAGGGAAAGGGGAATGAGCAGGTAGAGGATGTCCATGGCTTCAGGCCCTCGCGATGGACGCGCCGTCCGCGATGGCGGGGGCAAGGTGTTCGGGCGCCTTGCGCAGGCGCAGGGCGTTGACGACGACGAGCAGCGAACTGGAGGCCATGCCGAGGCCCGCAAGCCATGGACTCAGCAGCCCCGTCGCGGCCAGCGGTACGGCGACGAGGTTGTACGCAAGCGCCCACGCGAGGTTCTGACGCATCACGCGCAACGTCTGCCGCGCGTGCTCGAATCCTTCCACCAGCGTCTGCAGGTGCGCGCCGGTGAGCACCAGATCGGCCGACTGCTGGGCCAGCACGGCACCGCCGCCCATGGCCACGGAGACGTCCGCCCTCGCAAGGACAGGCGCATCGTTGACGCCGTCGCCCACCATGCACACCACCGCACCTTGCGCCTGCAGCGCTTCGACCCGCGCGTGCTTGTCCTCGGGGCTGCAGCCGGCGTGCCACTGGTCGATGCCGCAGCGACGCGCGGCCGCCTCGACCACGTTGGCCTGGTCACCGCTCGCGAGAATCACCTGCAGGCCCAGGGCGCGCAGATTCGCGACTGCACTCGCCGCATCGGGCCGGAGACGGTCCCCCAGCAGAAAGCGCGCGGCGGGTCTGCCGTCCACCGCGAGCCAGACCTCCGAGTAGTCGTTCGGCGCACCGGCGTCCGGGAGAACGACCCCCAGCGCCTCGACGTGACGTCGGCTGCCCAGACAGCACCGCGTCCCTGCGACGATGCCGCTCACACCCGCTCCGGCTTCATGGTGGACGTCGACGGCAACGTCCGAACCTGCCACGCATTCCGCCCTCAGTGCGCGGGCTACCGGGTGATCGGACCCGGCCTCCAGCGAGGCGGACAGCGACAGTGCCCGCTGCACATCGAAGTCATCGAACACATCGGTGCGGACAACAGCCAGCGTGCCTTCGGTGAGGGTACCGGTCTTGTCCATCACCACGTGGGTCACGCGCGTCAGCGATTCGATGGCCTTTTCGCGTGTGACCACCAATCCCATGCGGGCGAACGTACCGGTGGCGACCGCAAGCGCTGCGGGCGTGGCGAGCGAGAGCGCGCAGGGACACGTGACCACCAGCACGGCCACGGCAATCATCAGCGCCCGATCGGGATCGATGCGCAGCCAGATCACCAGCGCCGCGAGCGCGATGGCGAGAACGGCGGCGACGAACCAGCCCGCATAGCGGTCGGCGAGTTCGACAATGGCGGGACGTTCGGCGTGGGCGCGTTCCACGAGCCGCACGATCGCGGAAAGGCGCGTGTCCGCGCCCGTACGCTCCACGCGCATGACCACGGGCTGGGCGACATTGGCCGTGCCACCGGTGACGGAGGCGCCGAGGCTCTTTGCCGCGGGGCGGCTCTCGCCGGTAAGCAGGGACTCGTCGACGCGCGTGTCGCCCTGGATCACGACACCATCCGCGGGAAAGGCATCTCCAGGCCGGACCAGCACCGCGTCACCGATCGCGAGAGCGCCAGCGGGGACCGTCTCGAAGGCGTCGCTGCGCGGGAAGTCCGTGAGCCGCTGCGCCTTTGCAGGCAAGGCGCGCAGCAGGTGACGCAGCGCCTCGGACGCCTTGCCGCGCGCGGTGTACTCGAGCCAGCGTCCCGCCAGCAGGAAGAAGACGAACATCGTGATGGAATCGAAGTACACCTCGCCGCGGCCGGTCCAGGTGGCCCAGGCACTGCCCGCGAACGCGGCGGCCACGCCGAGCGCCACGGGAACGTCCATGCCGAGGCGACGAAGGCGCAGATCGCGCAGCGCGCCCCGGAAGAACGGCGCTGCCGAGTAGACGATCACAGGGACGGTGAGGACGAGGCTCGCCCAGCGCAGCAACGAAGCGATGTCGGCGGTGATCTCGCCTTCCCCGGCGATGTAGGCCGGGTACGCGTACATCATCACCTGCATCATCCCGAAGGCGGCCACGAACAGACGCCACAGCGCGCTGCGCCGCTCGCGCCGGGCCACCTGCTCCGCGATCTCGCTATCGTTGGGCCAGGCGCGGTAACCGATGGACTGGATCGCATCGAGGATCACGGACAGCCGGATCGCGTCGGGCTGCCAGCGCACGCGGGCGCGACGGGTCGCGTAGTTGATGTCCGCGGCCAGGACGCCAGGCAGAGCCTGCAGGTGCTGCTCGTTCAGCCACACGCACGCCGGACAGGTGATGCCTTCGATGAGCAGGGTCGCTTCCCGGCTGCCGTCGGCCAGGGTGGTCACGAACGCGCCCTGCACTTCCGGCCGGTCGTAGATGGCGAGTTCTTCGAGCGGCGCCGGCGCACCCTCACCGGGGGCCGGACGCGCTTCCGCCCGGGAGCGGTAGAAGGCTTCGAGCCCCGCGCCGAGGATGGACTCCGTGACGGCCTGGCAGCCGGCGCAGCACAACTCGCGTCGGGCGCCATCGACGACCGCCGTGTAGCGGCCTCGTTCGAGGACGGGCAATCCGCAGTGGAAACAGTCCGTTGCCTCCTGCTCCGGGAATGAGCCAACCGGGCGGGCGGCGACGGCTCCAGAGCCGGACTGCAGGGAGATCGCCATGATTCTTCACGGGCGGGCGTGGCCGCTCCCGCGCCTGTTCAGGGATGACGCATCGTAGGCGGGGGCCGCCCGTGCCTCATTGACCTAGGTCAATCGGGCGGGAAACGGGCGGATTTCGAGCGCCAGACCGGCGGAAATCGGCTCAGGAACTGGCGAACGGGAACATGTTGCGCAGGCCGCGCAGGCGCTGGAACAGGCTCTTGGAGAGATTGGTGGAATCGCTGCGCTCGTCGGGCTCCACCTTCTGGGCGCGCAGCAGCCCGGGCGTGGTCTTGTACGTGTGGTACCGGTTGAGCGCCGCCGTGACGTGCTCCTGCAGGACAACCGGGTTCAGCGGCCGGCTCAGGAAGCGGTAGACCTGCACCTCGTTGATGAGCTCGATCAGCATGTGGGCATCGGCTGCCGCGGTCATCGCCACCGTGAGAATCTGCGGGTATGCCAGCTTGAGGGCATGCAGCAGCGCCTTGAGGGCCGGCGGGTCCGCGTCGAAGTCGGCGATCATGACCGCAACCTCTCGCTCCTGGAGCAGGCGCAGGGCCTCTTCCATGTTGCGGGCCTGCCCCACCCAGTGGCGATCGCCGAAGTCGCGCACGGCGTGGGCGATGATCTCGTTGCGCGGATCGAGGCAGAGAATGGACTCGTCGAACCGGGCCTCGGCCGGCATGCGCCACGCCGGGATATCCGGCAGGGTCTGCGCGATGTCCACCGCTTCCGCGATCATGCGCTGGAGATCCTTCGGATCCCAGGGCTTGTTCACGAAGCGCCAGACCTCGCCCTCGTTGATCGACCCCACGATGGACGCGAGATCGGAGTAGCCCGTCAGCAGGATCCGCACGCTCTTGGGCGAGACTTCGCGCACCTGACGCAGGAGCTCGACGCCCTGCATCCCCGGCATGCGCTGGTCGGACACCACCACCTGCACCGGAATGCGCTTCACCATCTCGAG
>CAZEDA010000374.1:0-4038 GCA_964510915.1 uncultured Rhodocyclaceae bacterium
AAGGACGCCGAGGAGATCAAGCGCAAGTACGGCTGCGCGCTGCGCCAGCTCGCGAACGCCAACGACATGGTGGAAGTGCCGGGCGTGGGAGATCGCGGTTCGCGCCAGCTGTCCCGGCAGACGCTGGCCGAGGTGATCGAGCCCCGGGTCGAGGAACTGTACTCGCTGGTCCAGGCGGAACTGCGCCGCAGCGGCTACGAGGATCTGCTGTCGTCCGGCATCGTCATCACGGGGGGCAGCGCAGGCATGCAGGGCATGGTCGAACTGGGCGAGGAAGTGTTCCACATGCCCGTGCGACTGGGGGTTCCCAACTATCTGGGGCCGCTCGCCGAGGTGGTGCGCGGGCCGCGGTACTCCACGGGCATCGGGTTGCTCATGGAGGCGCACGAGCAGCAGAAGCAGCGGGATCTGGCGAAGCTCTCCACGGGAAGCATGCAGCAGGTTTTTGCACGGATGAGGGAATGGTTCGCGGTCAATTTCTGAGCGCGGACGAAATCGGGATCGGGTCGAGGTCAACGGGTTCGCAATTTCACAGCTAGAGGAGGCGGTAAACATGTTCGAGATCGTAGATTCGCAGCCCCAGGAAGCGGTCATCAAGGTGATCGGTGTGGGCGGGTGCGGCGGCAATGCCGTCGATCACATGATCGAGCGCGGCGTCGAGGGCGTTGAGTTCATCTGCATGAACACGGACGCGCAGGCGCTCAAGCGCAACCGGTCGACCCGTTCGCTGCAGCTCGGCACGGGCGTGACGAAGGGTCTCGGCGCCGGTGCCAATCCGGAAGTCGGCCGTCAGGCGGCACTGGAGGATCGCGAGCGCATCGTCGAGATGATCGAGGGCGCGGACATGCTGTTCCTCACGGCGGGCATGGGCGGCGGCACGGGCACGGGCGCGGCGCCGATCGTGGCGGAAGTCGCGCGCGAGCTCGGCATCCTGACCGTGGCCGTGGTCACCAAGCCCTTCTCCTTCGAAGGCAAGCGCCTGAAGGTCGCGCACCAGGGCATGGAGGAACTCTCCCGCAATGTCGATTCGCTGATCGTGATCCCGAACGACAAGCTGATGGCCGTCCTCGGGGAAGACATCTCCATGCTGGACGCCTTCAAGGCCGCCAACAGCGTGCTGCACGGCGCCGTGGCCGGTATCGCCGAGGTCATCAAGTGCCCCGGTCTCGTGAACGTCGACTTCGCCGACGTCCGCACGGTCATGTCCGAGATGGGCATGGCGATGATGGGTTCCGCGGTGGCTTCCGGTCCGCACCGCGCGGCCGAGGCGGCGAGCCAGGCCGTGGCGAGCCCGCTGCTCGACGACGTGAATCTGGCAGGCGCGCGCGGCGTGCTCGTCAACATCACCGCCAGCACCAACCTCAAGATGAAGGAAGTGCACGAGGTGATGAACACGATCAAGGGCTTCACGGCCGAGGATGCCACCGTGATCGTGGGCACCGTGATCGACGAGTCGCTGGGCGAGGACCTGCGTGTGACGATGGTCGCCACCGGCCTCGGCTCTCCGGTCAACCGGCTGCAGAACAAGCCGTTGCAAGTCGTGAAGACGGGGACGGACAACTCGCCGATCTCCATGGACCCGAACTACAACGACCTCGACACCCCGGCCGTCATCCGCCGCCGCAATCGCGACACGGTGGAAGCCATGAAGCAGTCGGGCATCGAGACGCTGGACATCCCGGCGTTCCTGCGCAAGCAGGCCGACTGACCGGGACGGGCCGATGGGGGTCACCCGGGCGGGATCGCGGTTCCCGCCCGGGGAGTCGTGCGCTAGAATCGTGAGTCCTTCCCTACCGATATGACCGCGGCAAGGTGCTGCGGCTGACCAAGTCCAGGGCTGGAGATGCTCAGACAAAGAACCCTCGAGAACATCGTTCGTGCGACCGGCGTCGGTCTCCATACCGGCGAGAAGGTCGTGATGACCTTGCGTCCGGCCGCGCCGGACACCGGGATCGTGTTCCGCCGGGTCGATCTGCCCGAGGTCGTGGACATCCCGGCGGCGCCGTACGCGGTCAAGGACACCCGCCTGTCCTCCTGCATGGAAAAGGACGGCGCCCGGGTCGCGACGGTCGAGCACCTGATGTCCGCCCTGGCGGGCCTCGGGATCGACAACGTGTTCGTCGACCTCACCGCCTCCGAGGTCCCGATCATGGACGGCAGCGCCGCGCCGTTCGTCTTCCTGATCCAGTCCGCCGGGGTCGAGGAGCAGGCCGCAGCCAAGAAATTCATCCGTGTCCTGCAGCCGGTCGAGGTGAGTCACGGCGACAAGTGGGCCCGGCTGGAGCCCCACGACGGCTTCCGACTCGAATTTGCCATTGATTTCAAGCACCCGGCCTTCGATCAGACGGGCAACCGGGTGGTCGTGGACTTCGCACGGACTTCCTATATCCGGGAAGTGAGCCGGGCGAGGACGTTCGGCTTCATGCACGAGGTCGAGAGCATGCGCGCCCAGGGGCTCGCCCTCGGGGGCAGTCTCGACAACGCCATCGTGATGGACGAGTACCGGGTCCTCAATCCGGACGGCCTGCGCTACGACGACGAGTTCGTGAAGCACAAGGTGCTGGATGCCATCGGCGACCTTTATCTGCTGGGCCACCCCTTGATCGGCGCGTTCAGCGCCTACAAGTCAGGCCATGCGCTCAACAATCAGCTGCTGCGTCGGCTCCTCGAGACGGCCGGGGCCTGGGAGTACGCCACCTTCGCCGAAGAGGCCAAGGCGCCGGCGTTCGCCCGTCAGCAGATCTACGCCACCTGATCTTTCCGGTGGACCAGGGCGGCGGGCTGCCGCCGCGGGTCCGCCTGCGCTCTGTCCATGCTGATCGTCCGCATCGCGGTCTTCTTCGTGATCGTCTCGATCGGCGGCTGCTTCCTGTTCTATCTGGTCAGGCGGGACCGGCGCTATCTGCGCCTCGCGGGCCAGATCTTCCGCTTCAGCGTGATCCTGCTGGCCATCGTGATGGCGCTCTACGTGCTGGAACGGCTGATCCTGGTGATATGAGCGCGGTCGGCGCCTTCGGGATCTCAGCGTTTCCGGTCGAGCAGGCGTTCCAGGGCGGTGCGGACGTCGGACTCGGGCAGGGAATCGGCGAGCTGGCGCAGGCTGGTCCGGGCAACCGGGGACAGCTGCGCTTCCTTCTTCGGGGCCGGCGGCTGGGCGAATTCCCGCTGGACTTCGATCCGCAGGCTGGTGATGCCCGGCTCCCGCGTGCGCAGCGCCTCCAGGATTTTCGGGGCGGCCAGCCGGGCCCGATGGGCGAGGGCCCCGTTGGGAGCCGTGGCCACGAGGGTGCCGGTGCGCAGGTTCATCACGGTGAGGGGCGTCCGCAGGGTGGCCGGGGTGCAGTGGTCCAGCCAGGCCTGCAGGTCGATCAGCCGGCCGGCGTGGCGGGCGACCTCGCTATCCGCCGACAGGCTGCTGAGCCAGTCGGCCACCGGGCGGCCGCCGCGGGCGCGCCGGCGGCGGGTGTCGGAGGGATTCAACGGTGCCGCCCTAGTGGCCGGAAGGGTTTGCGCACAGCGGGGGTTCTCCGTGACCGTGTGTTAACATCCCGCGCCTTCGATCCCGACGGCGATTGCGCAGATTGTGACTGCCACCATGACGCATCGTCGGCAGACAGGGCCTCGGTAGACGAGCCGGTAAACCAGCCAATCGCAGTGCCGGAACATCGGTCGGGGGGTGAGCATTCACGGGTGCCCACCCCTCGATGCATTTTGCAGGCTTCCATCGCACAAGAACCTCATGATCGCCACCCTGCTCAAAAAAGTTTTCGGCAGCCGTAACGACCGCCTGCTCAAGAAGTACGCGCAGTCGGTGCGCGCCATCAACGCACTGGAGTCGCAGTTCCAGCAGCTGAGCGACGAGGCTCTCCGCGGCAAGACCCAGGAATTCAAGGAACGCTTCGCCAAGGGCGAGACGCTCGACCAGCTCCTGCCCGAGGCCTTCGCGACGGTCCGCGAGGCGAGCCGCCGCGTGCTCAACATGCGGCACTTCGACGTGCAGCTGATCGGGGGCATGGTACTGCACCAGGGCAAGATCGC
>CAZEDA010000375.1:0-2481 GCA_964510915.1 uncultured Rhodocyclaceae bacterium
ACATCAAGCGCCACATCGACCGCACCATCCAGGCGGACCCGTTCCACGTGTCGGCGAACACCGATCCGAAGGGCGACCGCTCCAAGCGCCCGCAGGAGCAGGACCCGGACATGCTGCTGCACGTGGTGAAGGAGACCGACGCCGGCATCGTCGTGCGTGGTGCCAAGTACGAGACGGCAGCGGCCTATGCGAACCAGGCCTTCACCAAGCCGACCATCGCCAACTGGGGCGATTCGCAGCTCTCCGACTACGCGGTGGGGTTCATCTGCGATCTGGGTTCGCCCAACCTCAAGTTCATCTGCCGCACGGGGTTCGCGGGTCGCGCGCCGGTCGAGGACTATCCGCTGTCCAACAAGTTCGACGAGGTCGACACGCTCGTCATCTTCGACGACGTGCTGATTCCGTGGGAGAACGTGCTGTTCTACCGGCACACGAAGGCGGCCACGTTCATCCGCGCCACGCTGCACCGCTACAGCGCCTTCGCGTTCGTGCAGCGCAACCTGAAGCTGGCCGACATGATGATCGGTGCAGCGCTGCTCAATGCGCGCCAGACCGGCCTCGACAAGCAGCAGGCCGTGCAGGAGAAGCTCGCAACGCTCGCGGTATACCGCGAAGGCATCAACGCTCACCTGACGGCAGCCATCGCCACGGCCGAGCGCAGCCCCGCAGGCCTGCTCATGCCGAACCAGTCGCTGCTGTTCACGGGGCGGGTGCTGGCCTGTTCGCAGCTGCACGAGATGATGCACATCGCGCGCGAGCTGTGCGGTGGGCAGATCTGCGTGACACCGGACGCCGCGGCGTTCCGTCATCCCGAGACGGCACCGTGGCTCGAGAAGTTCTACTCGGTCAACGAGAACTGGAAATCCGACGACCGCCGCAAGCTGCTCGCATTCGCGCGGGATCTGCTCAACTCCGACTACGCGGGCCACCGCCTCACGTTCCAGCTGTTCGCGCAGTCGCCGCCTTTCGCGCACCTTGCCGCGGTCTATCGCAACTTCGACTGGAATTCCACGGCCGAGACCGTCGTGAAGTCCGCCAGCCTGTCGGAGCGCGTGCTCGGCCGCGAGACGGCCGCGACCGCCGGGAAGACGCCCGCATGACCACCCACCGTCGGATTCGCCAGTTCAACACGCGCGACACGTATCCCGAGCAGAAGCTCGACAACGATCTGTGCCAGGTGGTGGTCGCGCGCGGCACCATGGTGTTCGTGCGAGGGCAGGTCGGTCAGGATCTCGACACCGCCGTGAACGTCGGCATCGGCGATGCGGCCGCCCAGGCCGATCAGGCGATGCGCAACATCCAGGTGCTTCTCGAGGAAGCGGGCAGCCACCTCGACCATATCTGCAAGATCACCATCTATCTCATCGATCCCCGCTACCGCGAGAGCGTGTATCGCACCGTCGGGCGATGGCTGAAGGGCGTGTTCCCCGTGTCCACGGGCATCGTGGTTTCGGCGCTCGCGCGGCCGGAGTGGCTGGTGGAGATCGACGTCACCGCCGTGATTCCCGAAGACGGGGCGAAGCCGTGACGTTCTCCCTGGTGGCGCGGTGTGCGCGGACTGGCATGTTCGGCATGGCGGTGTCCTCCTCCAGCCCCGCGGTTGCTGCGCGCTGCGCACACGCGCGGGCAGGTGTGGGCGCTGTCAGTACGCAGAACATCACGGATCCGACACTCGGTCCCAGGGGACTCGATCTGCTGGCGAGCGGCCTGCCGGCAGAGCAGGCGCTGTCGCAACTGAAATCGGTTGCGGCGCATGTGGAATACCGCCAGCTGATCCTGATCGATACCAGCGGCGGGACCGCGACGTTCTCCGGTCGGTACACGCTGGGCACGCACGCCTCGGCGCAGGGAAAGGACGTCGCAGCAGCCGGCAATCTGCTGAGCGGTCCCGACATCCCCGCCGCCATCGTGAAGGCGTTTGAAGCCACCGTGGGGCAGGATCTGGGCGATCGGCTGATGGCCGCGATGCGTGCCGGTGTCGAAGCCGGTGGCGAGGCCGGCCCGGTGCATTCGGCCGGCATGCTGATCGTCGACCGCGTGGCGTGGCCCATCGCCGATCTTCGCGTCGACTGGACGGAAGGCGATCCCATCGCCGAACTCGACGCGCTCTGGCGGTTGTGGAAGCCGCAGATGCACGATTACGTCGCCCGCGCGCTCGAACCTTCGAAGGCGCCGGCGTATGGCGTGCCCGGCGATCCGTGATGTGTGTGGCGCGGCGCATCGCGTGCTTGCCTCGCGAATCGTTGCCGCGCCCCGGGCGGAGCCCGGGCTACGATGTGGTGACCCGGTATCCAGGTCTGCCGGAATCGGCGTCTCCTGCGGGATCGTCACCGCACCCCGGACGGAGTCCGGGCTACGACGCCGTAGCCTTGACTCCGTCCGGGCCAACTCCTCGATGCACGCCCGTAGCCCGGACGAGGCCGGTATCGGCCGACTCCGGGAACGCTCGCAAGAGAAGCACTCCCGTAGCCCGGACGAGGC
>CAZEDA010000375.1:2581-4038 GCA_964510915.1 uncultured Rhodocyclaceae bacterium
TCGGCCGACTCCGGGAACGCTCGCAAGAGAAGCACTCCCGTAGCCCGGACGAGGCTCGCCCGGGCCGACTCCGGGAAGCTCCGCCTCCCCTCGCCACGCTGACGCCCGTGCTACCCTCGAACGCACGAGAATCCAGCGCGGACGCCGCCCGCATGCGCTTCACGCTTCGCCAGCTCGAATACTTCGTCGCCGCCGGCGAGACCGGCAGCGTCCGCATGGCATCGGAACGGGTGAAGATCTCCCAGCCGTCCGTGTCCGCGGCGATCGCGCACCTGGAAGAAGTCTTCGGTGTGCAACTGTTCGTGCGCCACCACGCCCAGGGCCTCTCGCTCACACAGGCCGGCGAGCGTCTGCTGCGCGAAGCCCGGTCGCTTCTCGCCCATGCCGACGATATCTCCGCGATCGCAGGAGAACTCGCCGACGGGCTGGCTGGCAGCATCGCCATCGGTTTCCTCGTCACGCTCGCACCGATGCTCATCCCGGAGGTCACGCGCGGATTCGCGGCTGCCCACGATCGCGTGCAGATGGAGGTCGTCGAAGACCACCACGCCGGACTGATGGAAGGGCTGCGCCACGGCAAGCTTTCCGCGGCGCTCACCTACGATCTCGATGTTCCGCCCGAAGTCGCCTTCGAGCGCCTCGTGTCGCTGCCGCCCTACGTGCTGCTGCCGGCGGATCATCCGCTCGCAAGGCGCGAACAGCTCACCCTCGCCGAACTCGCCGATGAACCTTACGTGATGCTCGACCTGCCGCAGAGCCGTGAGTACTTCCTCGGGCTGTTCATGCAGGCCGATGTCACGCCACGAGTGGTGGCGCGCTCCGCGCACACCGACGTCCTGCGCTCGCTCGTCGCCTCGGGGCATGGCTTCGGCCTCGCCAACGTGCGGCCGCGCAACCGCGCTGCGCTGGACGGACAACCGCTCGCCTACGTGCCTCTCGACAGCCGCTACCGCCCGATGGTGCTGGGGATCGCGACGGCCCGCGCGCCGCGCACGCCCCGGGTCGTCACGGCGTTCCAGGCGTTCTGCCGCGAGTCTTTTTCGCGCGACGGCATTCCCGGCATGGCCGACCTCTGACCGACGTTTTCCCACTTGCCATGACTCGAGATCCCCGCTTCGACATCCTCTTCGAACCCGTGCGCATCGGTCCGGTGGTGGCGCGCAACCGCTTCTACCAGGTGCCTCACTGCAATGGCATGGGCTACCGGGACCCGACGGCGCTCGCCACCATGCGCGGCATCAAGGCCGAAGGCGGCTGGGCCGTGGTGTGCACCGAGCAGGTCGAGATCCATCACACCTCGGAGATCACCCCGTTCATCGAGCTGCGGCTGTGGGACGACCGCGACATTCCCGCCCTGGTGCGAATGTCCGATGCCGTCCATGAGCACGGCGCACTCGCGGGTATCGAGCTCTGCTACAACGGCATGAACGGCTCGAACCTCTACACGCGCGAAGTCC
>CAZEDA010000376.1:0-1684 GCA_964510915.1 uncultured Rhodocyclaceae bacterium
TCGTTCGAACCGTCGTCCCGCGACACATCGCCCGCCCCTTCTCCCTCACCGACGATCGAGAACTCGGCCTCCATCGCACTGTTGACCAGAACGAAGCGATGGGATCGGTCCTTCACCAGGAGCGGGTTGGGAATGGCGTTGACGATCGCGTGCAGGAAGTCGCGGCTGCGCTCGACCGCCAGCGTCGCCTTCTTGTTCTCGGTGATGTCGGCATGGGCGCCGATCACGTAACGGGAGCCGTCGCTCAGCTGGACGCCTCGCTTGATCCGCATCATCCATCGGTCCGCCCCGTTCAGGTCCTTCATGGAGATTTCCGACCGAAAGGTCTGCAGGGATTCGAGTGCCTCGTTGTCGGTATCGAACGCCATCTGCGCCCAGGCGTCGTTGGCGAAGACCCGATCGTCATTGCCCAGCAGGCGCTCGGCGGGCGTGGCCACGACGTCGCAGAAGAATCGGTTGACGATGAGGAACCGGTGGTTCTCATCCTTCACGAAGATCGACTGCGGAATGGCGTCCACGATCTCCCGGAGGAACTCCCGGGTGCGGGCGGCTTCGCGCTCACCTTCCTTCAGACGGGTCACATCGGTCAGCGCGCCGACGACACCCAGGCTGCCGTCGGGCAGGCGCACGCGCGACTTGCTCTTGATCACCCACCGTTCGGAACCATCGGCCGTGGGTTCGACGTCCTCCACCACGATGTCCTCGCCGGCGATGCAGGCGATGTCCTCCCGTCTGCGGCGCTCCGCTTCCTCCGCGCCCACGCTGAGAGGATCATCGCTGCCGATCAGCGCCTCCCGCGTCTTGCCGACCAGTTCGAGGAACGCCTTGTTCACCGTGTGCCAGCGGTGTTGGCCATCCTTCACGAAGATGGGATTGGGCAGCGTATCGATCACGTCTTCCATGAACTGGCGTGCATCGGCAAGCTGGCCTTCCGCAATGCGGCGTTCCGTGATGTCCAGCGATGCCGCCACGATGTAGCGCGCACCATCCGACAATGTGACGCCGCGCTTGTTCTTGAGAATCCAGCGCAGTTCCCCGGAATGCCCGCGGGAGGACTCTTCGGTCTGTGCGAGTTCTCCCGTGCGCAGGGCCTCCCAGTCCTGCCGTTCGAAAAGGGCATCCGCCTCGGGCCCGAACACCTCGGCATCGGTGCGACCGAGAAGCTCCTCGCGGGTCCGGCCGACGTAGCGACACCCCATCTCGTTCACGGTGACGTACCGGCGGGCCTCGTCCTTCACGAAGACGTACACGGGCAGCGTATCGAGCACCGCGTTGACGAACTGACGGTTCCGTTCCTGAAGCTGCGCGTCCTGCCGGCGCTGCGTCACGTCCTCGACGGTGCCGACATACTCCGGAAGACCATCGTCCGTCTCGATGGGCGCGGCCTTCACGTTGAGCCACAGCGTCCGGCCATCCGGATGCCGGTAGCGGAGTTCCCGCTCGACGTGCGCGCGCGCATGCCGCGCGCGCTCCCAGTCGTGCAGCGCGATGGGCGCATCGTCCGGATGAATGCTGTCCGCCCAGAGCGAGAACTCGATCACCGGCTCCCGGAAGCCCAGCATATCCACGCAACGCTGGTTGAGCGTGATCGTCGACACCTTGGAATCGAGCCGGAAGATACCGAGCGGCGAGTTGTCGTGGATCGCCTGGAGTTCCTCCGTCCGCATCCGCAGATCGTGTGTCA